>JAJDAS010000232.1 GCA_029261755.1 Nitrospinia bacterium | reverse complement strand
TCCTGATTATTGATGATGAATCAGCAGTTAGGAAAACCATTAGTTCGGCCCTGAAGAACGCGGGTTATGAATTGCTATTCGCTGAAAACGGCAAAGAGGGATTGGAACTTTATCAGGAGCACCATCCGTTACTGATCATTCTGGATTTGAAGATGCCCATTATGGATGGTGTTGAGTTTCTTGAAACAATTAAATTAGCGCCTGCTGATCCGTGCTCTGTGATTGTTCTGACTGGACACGGCAGAGATGAGGACGTGGAGAAATGTTTTGATTTGGGGGTTAGCTCCTTTCTTAGGAAACCCTTCAACTTTTATGAATTCAATGGTTTGGTGCGGCATTCCATAACCTTGAAAAAGAATGAAGAAGAATTGAAGAAACATCGTGATCATTTGGAAAAGTTGGTGAATGAACGCACCCATGAATTGGAAATGGCCCGTGCCATCAATGAAAACATCATCCATGCCATGTTCGACGCCCTTATGGTATTAACCCCGAAAGGCGTTATCCAAAAAGTGAACGAGTCTTTTTGTAATCTATTAGGATACGAAGAAAAAGAACTGATAGGGAAACCAGTGAATAAAATAATCGTTTCAGAAGTTTTTTCCAAGGAAATATCAATGGACGGGTTGATAGAGGAGTTCTTCGTCAGTAATGCAGAAAAAATATTCATAGACAAAGATGGCCGAAAAGTTTTTTCCCATTTTTCCGGCTCCGTTATGAATGATGAGCTGGGAGAAATCATAGGGATCGTATGCGTGGCAAGAGACATCACCGCACGGAAGCGCCTTGAGCCGAAACATAGGTAAATTGATCCCTCCTCTTTACCGACCATATAAATATTTGACTCAGCCATGAAACCTGCCTCTAAGAACAAACCTGAAACGCCGAAGGGCCTTCCTTTCAAGCAGAGGCTGGCCCTTGAGAACAAACCGAAACTAAAAGAACTTATCAAAGCATATCCGCACTTGGCCTTTTGCCTGGCGGACACGGCACTTGCAGTCAATGTCGCCGATGTTTTCAAAAAGGTTGGATTTACCATCCACCCCATGGTGAAGCAAGACGTTAAGCTCCTCTCAAAAAACCTCGCCAACTGGCTTGCGAACGACTATCTGGTCCTCCTCCATTTCAAACCAGCTTCCCCCAACATTAATCTCATTTCCTTATTAAAGCTGATTAAAGGGACATTTCCACAGGTGTCATTTAAAAACCTGGTGCCGGTCATTATGATTTCCCATTATTCACAAAAGCAGCACGATATTTTCAAACTTTTGGGCACCTATGGAATTCGTTCTGCCTGTTTTCTGGAACCTGCCGCTTCGTTGGATATTAAAATGGAGGGCCTTCTTAAAGAGTTGGTCCATTTCAACTCCCTCCTGGAGATAGGTTTCCAACACGATCAAAAGGCGTCAACGGGCAAAGAAGAAAAGGACATTGAAAAAATCAGGAAATACAAAGAACTGGTAAAACAGGGCGAGGACTTGATGGAAAAAGCCAGGTACGAGGAGGCCATTGAACTTTTTTCCAAAGCCATCGCCCTTAAACCGGATTTTGAAGCATTGATGGACAGGGGGGACGCTTATTACAAAAGTAAAAAATACGTTCCCGCTTTGAACGATTACAGGGAGGCATATAAATGTAAGCATTCTGTTCCGGAGCCCTACGCCAAGATCAGCGCGTGCTGCTTTACACTTATCAGGGAAAATATTAAGAAGGAAGGAATGGAAAAAGCAAAGAAATGGTTTGCCCTTGGGATCAAACACCTCAAAGACGCCGTCCGTCTTAATGAAATATTATTAAAAGACAGCGAGATGAGCGGTGTTCCCAATACGGCATACGGGTCCTTGTTGGATGCCCTGGTAATAGGCGATTTGAGGGGGCTGGGCCTGAAGGGAGAAGAGGAGCAGCTATGGGAGATATCGTCCAAACTTGTTAAGGAAATCATTACATGGGATCACCTGGACGGTGAACTGGATGTGGACGTGCGCATCGACAAAGCGATCCTCCTGGCCCGCAGCGGGTACTATGAAGAAGCCGAAGAGATTTTCAGGCAAATCATCAGGGAAGCCCCTTCAAACACGTGGCCCACTCTCAATAATTTTGCCGTGGAATTAAGAAAAAATGGAGAGGTAGGAAGGGCCTTTGAAATTTATCTGGAAATTCTGGAGCACGATATACCCGACAAGGATATCGTTATTGAAAATTTAAAAACAGCGGGAGTTTGCCATGCGGCCCGTCTCAGGGAGGAATTCAAACAGGAAGAGGCGATTCCGGTTTACAAGAAGATTTTAACCAAAAACCCCAAGGGGAAAGAGTGGATCCTCCTGGATTTCGCTATGACACTCTTGGAGAAACAGAACCAAGCCAAGGCCTCTTTGAGGCTCATGGAAGCCATTTATATAAACCCAAGGCTGATGGAATTGGAAAAGTTTAAACAGTCATATTCTGACCTTGGTAACTTACAGGAAGAAATGATCAAAAAACTTACTGGACAAACTGATTCTCAAAGATAAACCATGAGATAGGTGAGGTTTGCAATTGTGCTATTAGAGGGAATCCTTTTGATAAGAATAGCAATCCTGAAAAAAACTTCTGGCTTTTTGGAGGTATCCTTCAGCATCTTCCACAAAGCATAACCCAACATTCATTTTCGATTCAGATTGCTGAAGGTGTCGGATAGTTCCAAGCATGGATTTAAGTGGCTTTTGGTTTGGCAGGGTCATTTCGAGAAGAATCTGCTGTCCTGCCACCATGCCCTCCTCTTTTTTCATGACAAGAAGCGCCCCTTTTTCCGACAAATTTAAAATAGCTCCCTGAGAAATCTTCGGCAATTTGTCGCAGGTTACCCGGACCGGGATAAAAACATCCACCCTGTCACCTTTTCTCAACTTGAACTTCTCAATCTTTTTCGGATATCCCAGCAACAATAGAGGCGGCCTTGGGTTCACTTTAATGATGAGCGTCATGAACCCATAAACAGCTCCATGCGAAATGAAGCGGACTGCTATTCGGGTGTTATAATAAAAGGGTACCGCCTTGCCCTTGACCATTGGGACATCCAGGAGAAAGCAACTGGGCACAACAACCCCTCTTAGAATAGAACTGTATTTTTTGCCTTCACACTCAATCTGAACAAGATCCCCAATGGGGAAGTCCGGCACAGGGACCCCGCCATATTGATCCTCTCCCTGTTTTTCAGAGTGTTGTTTGGCTTCGCTACTCATAAGCCATAATCCTTTTATTCAAAAAAGGGGAAATTCTTTTCAAAATCTATTTTCTAAATTTAGCACTAAATAGCAAATTCGTCAATCTTGCGAAAAGTGTAAAATCCATTTAAAGTAGGTTTTATCTCTTTTGGCTCTTCCCTTTAACCCGGATTCAAAAAACGGCAAGATGCAAAAAATTCTCCCCATTTTTGGTTTGTTCATTATCCTGGCATTGTTCGTTACAGCCATATTTGCTCCAGCCATAGCTCCCCATGATCCTTATCGGCAGGACCTGTACTCAAGATTAGAAAAACCTGGACCGGAGCATCTCATGGGCAAGGACCGGCTGGGAAGAGATATTTTAAGCCGCATCATATACGGTTCCAGGGTTTCATTGATGGTGGGACTGTCCGTCATAGCAATCTCCTCCACCATAGGGATCAGCCTGGGATTGGTAGCCGGCTATTTTGGCGGGAGGCTGGACAATCTTCTCATGAGAATCTGCGATATTTTTCTGGCTTTTCCTGGACTCCTTCTAGCCATTGCCCTTATGGCTATTATGGGGCCCGGGTTACAAAAGGTGGTGTTGGCCCTTTCCGCAATGGGCTGGGTTGGTTATGCTCGTCTGGTAAGGGGACAGGTGCTTTCCCTTCGGGAGCGGGAATTTGTAGTGGCGGCCCATGCCTTGGGGATTGGGAGCGGCAGGACCATGTTCGTCCATATCCTCCCCAATATTTTCAGCCTTCTTCTGGTGGAAATGACCTTCGGCATGGCCGGGGTTATCACCGCCGAGGCGGGATTGTCATTCCTGGGACTGGGAGTTCAACCCCCGACCCCAAGCTGGGGAGGCATGTTGAATGAAGGACGAATGTACATGCTCACTGCGCCGCACTTAACCACCTTTCCAGGGTTGGCCATCATGTTGGCCATCTTCGGGTTCCACCTTTTCAGCGATTGGGTTCGGGACCGGCTAGATCCCAGGTTGGGGAAGAGAGTGATATGATTGACGATTGATGATTGACGAGTTGCTGCTGGTTTTTCTTGTCACTCGTTACTTGTCACTTGTCACTATTTCTTAAGTTTAGGAGAAAAATAATGATTAAAGAACACTATGGATTCCTCGGAGCAAATGGTTGGGAGCAGAGCGAAAATATAGTGGACGTTCGTTCTCCCTTCGATAACAAGTTGATCGCCAGAGTTTCCCTGGCTTCGGAAAAGGATATCCATGCAGCCATAGAGAAAGCATGCATAGCCTTTGAAACAACCAAAGGATTGTCCAGCAGGAAGAGGAAAGACAACTGCCTCGGCGTGGCGCGAGGTATTGAGAATCGATACGACGAATTCGTGGAGGCCCTCTCCCTGGAGGCGGGAAAACCGGTGAAGACCTCGCGGCTGGAGATCAACAGGGCCATCAATACCTTCGAGATCGCGGCGGAGGAGGCGCAAAGACTTGGCGGGGAATTGCTCCCCATGGACATCACCCCTGCGGCAGAGCCTTACACGGCCATTACCAAACGGTTTCCCATAGGACCCGCCTCTTTCATCTCACCATTTAATTGGCCTGTGAATCTTGTGGCCCACAAGGTGGCTCCGGCCTTGGCCGTGGGCAGCACCTTCATCCTGAAACCTGCCACCTCCACCCCTCTTACCTCCCTTCTCCTTGCGGAGGTCATCCTCTCCAATTGCAGCCTACCGGAGGGAAGCATCCACGTCCTTCCCTGTCGAAGGGACGGAGCCGCTCTCTTTTCTACCGATCCCCGGTTAAAAATTCTCTCTTTTACCGGAAGCCCGGAAGTGGGATGGAAATTGAAAGAGCAATGCGGGAAGAAAAAGGTGGTGCTGGAGTTGGGAGGCAATGCCGCAGCAGTGGTACACCATGACGCGGATTTGGACGAGGCCGTTTCCCGTTGCGTAATCGGGTCCTTTGCCTACGCCGGGCAGGTCTGTATATCCGTTCAACGCATACTCCTCCATGAAAAAATCTATGACGAGTTCAAGTCCAAATTTGTAACGGAAACGGAAAAGCTGAAAATGGGCAACCCCATGGAGGAGTCCACGGACGTGGGACCCATGATCGACGAAGCAAACGTCCAAAGGCTTGCCCAATGGGTGGAGGAAGCCGTGGAAAAGGGAGGGGACGTCCTCACCGGCAATCAATTCTCAGGTACCATGTTTCACCCCACCGTTATGGAGAATGTGCCAAGGGATTGCAAAGTACAGTGTGGGGAAGCCTTCGGACCGTTAGTGGTGCTGGACAAATATTCCACTTTCCGGGAGGCCATTGAGCTGGTGAATGATTCCATTTACGGACTTCAGGCAGGGATTTTCACCAGGGACGCCCATAACATATTTTACGCTTTTGATAACCTGGAGGTGGGTGGAGTCATCGCGGGCGACGTCCCCACCACCCGAGTGGACAACATGCCCTATGGCGGCGTAAAAAATTCGGGATTCGGGAGGGAAGGGATCAAGTACGCCATGGAAGACATGACGGAATGGAAGGTATTGGTGATGAAGAATATGGGGGAGAAGGCAGAATGAGTCAGGGCGCGCCTTGGCGTCGTAATTTGTCCAATGCCCATTGTGTGGGATTGTTACAGATGTATTTGCGGATACGGTTTAAATCGGGTTCGTTGCGCACGATGTGTTCCCAATAATTGCGTTGCCATAATTTGGCCGGAAACCGTCGCCATTGGTGTTGTTTTACACCATCCGTGTATCGTTTTGTGGTCATGGTTTTGAACCGATGCACCACATCGGGTAATGATAATTTGGACGTCGCGGTAGCGCCCGTTGGGTTAATGCCCGTAGGGGCAACCCCCTGTGGTTGCCCTGCTTGTGGACCGGGTTGTGGGCGTCCCGTTTTTGTTTTTTGGGGTTGTGTTTTTTGGGGTTGTGGGCGTCCAGAATCAGGGCAGGCACAGGGACATGCCCCTACGCCGATCACAACAATCCCATGAATGTGGTTTGGCATAACCACAAATTCATCCGTTTCAATTCCTGGGTAATTTAATGGCATTTCATCCCAAACGGTTTGAATCATTCCTCCTGCATCGTTCAATCGCATTTGCCCGTCAATAATATGGCCAAACAAACATTCCCGATTCTGGGTGCAAATCGTTACGAAATACGCCCCGGCCTTGGAATAATCATATCCCCGCAACCGGATGGATCGGCGATGATGAATGGCGGAATTGTATGTCATGGAGCCTCAGCCCTTTTTGACATGGATTCCTCAACACAGAAACCTACGCACCCTGGGGATCAACTCTTCTGTTTGAAAAGGTTTGGTAACAAAATCGTTGGCGCCCATTTTAAAGACCTTGTCGCGGGTATCTATATTACTGTCGCTGGTGATGACAATAATTGGGATCTCCCTTGTCAGGGGGTTCATTCTTATATGTTCCAATAGCTGAAACCCATCCATTTCCGGCATCATGATATCCAGGGAAATAAGGTGCGGGGTATTTTCTTTGAGGATTTCCACAGCTTCTGTTCCGCTCCCAGCTTCGATAAATTCCACGTCTATTTTGCTCAAATATCTTTTAAATATTTTCCGAAGATTTTCTTCATCCTCCACCACTAAAATGGTTGGTTTTACAAAAGGCAGTGTCGCATAAAAAACGCTCCCTTCCCCTTGAACCGACTCCACCGATAGAGTTCCACCGTGAGCCTTCATGATATCCTGGCTGAGGGGCAAGCCGAGTCCGGTACCTTTTTCCCCGGCCGTTCCCCTGGTGGTAGTGGTTTCTTCATGTTGAAAAACTATAGACTTGCTTGCCTCGTTCATACCGATACCCGTGTCTTTCACCGCAATGGAACCCTTTAGGTCCGAAGGCGCAAATAGCGTAATAGTATCCTCTTTATTGCAGAATTTTATGGCATTGGAAACAAGGTTTTGTATAACTCCTCCAAATAGCTCCACATCCCCATAAAATCTGGTGCCCTGGGGGACTTCATTATTAAGGACGATTCCTTTTTCTTGGGCAAGTAGCTTCAGATTCTCCACTGTATGGCTTGCAGAATGATGCCCGTCGAAAAATCTTTTTTCGAGAATCACTTTACCGGTTTGGAGCCTCCCGATCTCCAACACCTTCTGGATCATATTCACCAATCCTTTTCCGCTCCTTAGTGAATATTCCACCATCTTCTTTTGTTCCGGCTGTAGGGGATTTGCATGGTCATCATACAAAAGCTCTAAAAATCCAATGATCGTAGCAAAAGGGGCTTTCAGGTCGTGGGCCACCAGGGAGACGAATTTATCCTTCAGTTTGGTGGCCTCTTCCGCCATCTGCTTCGCTTCTTCCGCTATTTCTTTTTCCCGGCGTAATGCCTCCGTGGCGTGTTTTAAATCCAGGTGAGTTTTCACCCTTGCCAGTAATTCTTTTGAGTTAAAGGGCTTGGCCACAAAGTCCACTGCCCCTTTTTCAAACCCCAGGGCTGTGCTTTCAGCATCCGTTTTGGCGGTTAAAAAGATAACGGGAATGTTCTTGGTGGAGGGTTCGTTTTTTAACTTTTCGCAAGTTTCAAATCCGTCTATCCCCGGCATCATGACGTCTAGAAGAATGATGTCCGGTCCCTTCTTTTGCGCAAAGTCCAGTGCCTGGGGACCGTTGGTGGCCGCTGCCAATTTATACCCCCTTTTTTTCAAAATATTTCCCAATAGCTGGAGATTTTGTGGATTGTCGTCCACTATTAAAATTAAGGATGTTGTTTCATCGTTCATCAAGTTTTTCCTTTCATAAAATCGTCATTCATAGTCATTTGCTTCGTGTCATTGGTGGTCAATTAATGACGGCGCAGCCAAGTGACGGTTTATTAAATGACGCCGAAGGCAAATGACGTTTTTCTAATGACGGTTCACCAAGTGACTACTCTTCCCCCTCTATCTTCTTAACAATTCCCGGAAACTCCTTCAAAGCGGTTTCCATCTGTTCCACATCAAAATCCCGCGTAAACTCAAGCAATTCTCCGGCGTAACGAATCAAACCGGGCACTTTATATTCCTCTCCCAGTTTCAAAAGTCTCTCCGAAAAACCTTCCACAGCTTCCATTTCCATGGCGCCCTTACTCTCTTCCCATTGGGGCATGAACTCCTCTCGCAGGGTGCGGATCAGGTCCGGCAGCCTTTTCAACTCTTCAGGGGCCAGGCTTTCCTGTGGCGTATCATCCACGTTATGCTCCAAAATGGGAACAGGCTTTTCAACGGAGGTCAAAAATCGAGACATTTCCTTAAAAAGGTGGCGCATGGTCACCGGTTTGGCAAGAAATCCATCAAAACCGGACTCTTTTAATTTGGCTGGATTGCCCACTTTGGAAGAAGCCGTTAAGGCGATCACCGGTATGTCTTGCGTTTTGAGAATTCCTTTCAGCTCTTTTGTGGCTTCGTAACCGTCCATCACCGGCATGCGAATATCCATTAAAATCAAATCCGGCTTATGTTCCTTCGCTAAGAGCAGGGCCTTTTGTCCGTCCTCCGCCTCTACTACTTCCAGGCCCGTCTTGGATAGCGCTGCCCTGACGAGATTCCTGTTGGAGGCTACGTCATCAACCACCATGACCCGGCCCTTTTCAAAAGAAACACGGCCGATGTCAAAAGGCTGGTCTTCTTTTAAGGCCAAGGCTTGGGTGGAAGCTACCGGTATATTCCTCAAAACAACCTCAAAAATGCTTCCCATTTTATCCACTCCCTTAACCACAATTTGGCCGTTCATCAATTCAACTAACCGTTTGGTTATGCTTAGACCCAGCCCGGTACCCCCATATTTTTTTGTGATGTGGCTATCCTGTTGCTTGAAGGAGTCAAAAATACTTTCTCTGTGTTCTTCGGGAACTCCTATCCCCGTATCCTCCACGGAGATGGTTAAATCGAGCTTGCTGGCTTCCTCATCTGTAAATATCTTACATGCAGAAAGCTTGACATGTCCCTTGCTCGTAAATTTGACTGCATTCCCAACCAAGTTGAAAAGGACTTGCCTTAGACGGGTCTCGTCCAGCAAGAGCGATTGCGGCAGGTCCGGATCAATCTCCATAAGGAAGTCCAGCCCCTTTTCCAATATCTTAATTTCGAAAACCTGCTTTATCTCATGAAAAAGCATATGGGGGTTTACCGCTTCATAATGAATCTCCATCCGACCCGCTTCCATTTTGGAAAGGTCCAGGATATCGTTGATCAGGGTCAAAAGGCTTTTTCCGGCGGTTTGAACGGATTCCAGGTAACTTCTTTGTTTTTTCTCCACGACAAGGGAAGAAAGCAATTCGCTGAAGCCTATGATAGCGTTAAGAGGTGTGCGAATCTCATGGCTCATATTGGCAAGGAATTGGCTTTTGCTCTCACTGGCGGAAACGGCCTGATCCCTGGCTTCGGCCAGTTCCTTGGTTCTTTTTTCCACCTTTTGTTCCAGTGTGCGGCTATAGTCCTCCAATTTTTCATAGGAAGTTCTAAGGTCCTTGGACATATTCTTAAAGGTTTGGGCAAGAATGCCTACCTCGTCGTCCGATTTCACTGTAATCTTCTCTGCCGCAGAAAAATTTCCATGGGCCAGCTCCTGGGCGGACTGGGTCAGGCGGATGAGGGGCCTTGAGAGCCTGGTGGAAAGAATAAGAATAATTACGGAACTGATAATCACGAACCCTATGCAGGTGAAGATGGAACGAATGACCATCTCCCCGGTCTCTTTCTCGATCTTTCCTTTAGCGGTAACAATTACCCGGTTAAGCTCTTCCAGAGAGTACCCGATCCGCAGCCCACCCCAAAGTTCGGCGCCGAGTTGGATGGGGACGATAAATTCCATGAAGCCCTTGCCGTTTTTCACATATTCATTAATAACTGCGGTCTTTTGACCCATGGCGAACTTGTCCTCTTTCGCCGTGAGCCTGGTCCCTTGCAGTTCCGGATTTAAAGTGTGAATATGGGCCTCCCCCTTGGAATCCATTAAAATAATGTAGCTTAATTCCTCATGCTCCTTTACTGCTTGGTCCGTCTGGTTAATGATGCTCAACAAATTAAAGGAGGCAATGGCGTTCTCCACCTGGAGCGCTAGGTTATCGGAAAATGCCTTGCCCCGTTCGTTTAAATTTCTTTTCATCAAATCGATGCGGGTTTGCAGTTCGCTTTCCAGGATATTCTTTTGGGAGGAGATCTGGATGAAGGTCAAGATCACCAAAAGACTGATGATCAAGCCCGTCATGGCGGAAAGGAACTTCCTGTGAATGCTGTTTCTGAACAGGATTTTTTTGATCATGAATATTGTTCAAAAAGAGTTAAAGAGAAAAACCAAAGAGATGCTAAAAAAACAAAAATCAAAAACAGCATTCACCACAGAGATCACAGAGGCCACAGAGAAAAGATTAAAAGAAAGAACAAAAAAAGAATTACCAAAAAGAGTTAAAGAGGGTAATAAGGTCTTTATTTTTTAGTTTTTCTCTGCGTCCTCTGCGCCTGCGTTAAATTTTTAGGTCTTATTTTTTGGTTGAGGCCCTGCTTCGCTGCGTTAAAATTGTTTTTTCTTTTGCCCTATTCGATGATTTCGTTCACGGAGGAGATGGCCTTGGGATTAACCTTGATTCCGTATTTTTCGATCTTTTCCAGGTTTATGGCTATGTTAGAACCGGCGGGGTCCTGTACTTTATTCCTTATTTTCTTTTGGTTGAGAAGCTTGGACGCCATCCTGGCTGCCTGCCCGGCCATGGTGGGAATATCTGCGGAAACAATAAAAGAAGCCCCGAAACGGGCGTAAACCTTATCATAGGCAAAAACCGGTTTTTTCATGTTTGCGGCCAATTTGAAAATCTCTTCCGCTTGCTTCGTGCTGGAGAGGAGGACGGGGTCGGGGATTAACCAGAAGGCGTCCGTAGTTTGAAGCGTTTCCATCAATGGTCCTTTGAGCGCTTGCCCTTTTTCAACAAGCGTCCCTGTAACGGCAATGCCAACCTCTTTGCCCTGGCTTTTGGCCAGATTAAACCACTCCAGGTTGTCTTTGCTGTATAGCACACCTACTTTCTTGATGTCCGGAAAGAAATAGCGGTACATCATAAGCTGAGTAAGGGGAGGCGACTCGGGGGAAATAACGTAAGTCTTTTCCGTTCTTGGGAAACGGCGCCAGTTTATTCCCAGGGAAAAGATCATTTTGGCGTCCTTTGCCAGTTTATTGGCCTGGATGTAAGCCTTGGACCCTATGCAGAAAATCAACTCCGGGTTTTGCTTTCGGATGGTCTTTTCCAGCCAGCCCTCTTCTTGCCATTTGCTTCCAATATCGATATCCACGGTGGGATTTTTAAATTTTTTCTTGAACTGGGACTGCATGATAAAATATTTTTTCACGGAGAGGTTGGAGTTCAGGATCAGGATTCTCGGCTGGTCATCCGCAGAAATGCCATTGGCAAAAAACAGCCCACTTACAAATGGAAGGAGGGCCAAAGCCAGGAGGAACCAAGGCTTCTTGAAATTACAAATTTTGCTTTCCGCGTTTTTTTTCAAAGTTTTTTTCTCTCTTATTTCAAACAATTGAAGATTGTTGATTTGTGGTATTTTATTTTTTATATCCGTATCACAATGTTTCAAAATAAACCGGCTGACCCCGGATATAAACAATACCAACATCCAATCATCAATAAACAATCTTCAATCATCAATCATAGCCCTCTC
>JAJDAS010000231.1 GCA_029261755.1 Nitrospinia bacterium | reverse complement strand
TCTTAACCCACGCTCCCCAGTAATCCGATGTGCGTTTGATCAGTTTATCCGGCGTCTTTTCAATCAAATCCCGGTTAAGTTGAGCTACCTCATTGTAATGTGTGCCTGCCGCAATCCAGTAGTGAGCTGTAGCGATACCCCTGGGAGGCACATGTAACCATATTCCAATAGCGGAGTCGGCGGAGCCCCATGAAACCGAATTTCCGCTAAGCTCTCCATCTTCGGCGTCTTTCCAAACCCCTTCCCTTCCCGGCGCCTGCTTATCGCCACAAGCATAGTGGTTGACGCCAAACTTTCCGGACTTGCAACAATTAATAAGAAAGTAGCGTTTGGCTTTGTAGTGGATGATGGAGTTGGTCCGAGGATCAAAATAGGCCGTGTCCCCGATGTCATTGCCATAAAGGTGAAAGTCATGGCAGAAAAAGAGCCGTACCTGACGTTCCTTCCCTGTCAGATTTTTTACTTCGACCTTTTTAATATATATGTTCAGGTCCACATCAACCACGTCATGGCAGCGTAGTTCCAGTCCCAGGGAATCGTTTTTCAGAAAAACATCAGTAACAAGGCTGTTATCATGATAGCGAAGGTCCTTTTCCCATTCATCGCCCATCCAGGATAAACGTCCATCCGCCCACACGCCGAATCGAAAAGGGGCTCCCTTTGAATGGTTTTCCAGTCCTACAAAAGGGAAGTAGACATCCCTGATCTGGTAATCCGAATCAAAATTCAAATGGAAATTGCCATTGCTTACGGGAATGTCTTTTGGCATAGGTTTATTGGTATGGGTTCACGGGCTTTTCCGTACGCTTTTCAAGGTTGCAGTTTAGCAGTATCGGTGGAGTATTGGAATACTGGAAAATGGAAAATGGGGCCAGGGTTTCTGCTTTAGAGTGCAATGGAGTCATTTGCCTTGGCATCCATCGTTAAACCACGCGTTGGTTGGCCTTGGCTTTTTCCAATACTCCACCACTCCAGTACTCCCACTATGAATGGGATTGGTGGCCATGCTACGTAAACAGTTACATTTATTGAATGGTTAAGGTGCCATGCCGGAGAGGTGTGGAAAGAAGGCTGAGGGGCAAACTGATGCTGCTGTCCGGTGTTTTATGGTTGTTGGCTACCCGTTGATACAACTCCGAATATTTATAGGCCATGCTTGTTACGGAAAAATTAAGCCGCGCAAGTCTCCGGCATTCAAGAGGATCAATGCTATCGATGCGCCCAACTGCCTCAATCATGGCAGTAATGGAATCCACCACGAACCCTGTTTTTCCATCCACAATAATTTCCGGAACGGAGCCTTTGTTGAGAGCTATGACCGGTGTTCCGCATGCCATGGATTCGATAAGAACAAGCCCGAAAGGCTCCCCCCATTGTATAGGAAATAAGGTGGCTCGTGCATGACGGTACCATTGTTTTTTTTGTTCGCTGTTAATTTCTCCGATGTAGATGATCTGTTTGTCGCTGTCAACCAAAGGTTTTATAACCTTGTCATAATAGTCATCATTAGCCGGAGATTTGCCAACTTCAACCGACAGGTCTATGGAATTTTTCAAACCCGCGAAAAACTCCCTGTCCGCAGCCTTATTCTGGACACAACCGGCAATGATAAGCTTGGAACCGGTTTTTCTCGCAACTTCTATGGCCTTATCCTGTCCCTTGTCAGCGGTGATCCTGCCGATAGTAAATAAATAACTTTCTTTCTCCGGCGCGTTTTTAACAGGGAAATCTTCAATTTCAATTCCGTGGTGAACAACGCTCTTTGCGTTCACCAGTTCATTATACGGTCTTTTTTGGTATTCGCTTATGGGAACGCAATACACAAGGGGAGAAGCCAGAGGATTACACCAGCGCTGGTAAGCTCCTTCCATAAAGCTATTTTTTGCAGGCACGTGAAGCGTCATCACAATGGGCACACGCATGCTGGATACCCTGTTATAAAGGAACTCAACCGCGTCTGCGTCATGCGTGTGTATGATGTCAATATCGCCCCTACTCGCCCTGTGCAATGCCTTTGAAAGGTGCGTAGTCATGGTTTTATGGTTTTCAGAGGTTTTATCGTTGCAATAGGCGCCGATGCTCTTATCAACAGTCACATAATGCTCCCCGACGACTTTAGAATCGCCTGAACAGGCAACGATGGACCTGTGACCTAAGGAGCGCATGCCTTTATCAATATTATAAATGACCGTTTCTATGGGACCATAACCAATGTCATGACTGATGGGCTGGTTTATTGTCGCAACGTGCAGTACTGTGAGCTTTTCATGCCTTAAGTTTATTCTAATTGTAAGTTCCTCCAAAACCGGCTAACAAATTAATGATGAAAATTTCCCTGAAAAATTGCCTGATGAAACACAAAAAGCCCCACGGCTTTAAAGGCCATGAGGCTTTTTTAACTCTTAAAGTTAGCAGTACTATAACACAGGCTAAGGTAAATAGATATCAAATAAATGCATTATTTGGAATTATTTTAGATAAACCTGAGAAAATCGGGGAGGTATTTTCAAATAGAAGTCTCTCACAACTGATTCGGTATGGAACAGCTTTATGCCCACAAGTACGGCCACCTCGAAGACAAGTCCCCTGGCGCAGGCCAGGTCGCCTTTTTCGATTTTCTGAAGTGTGGCCCGTGATATCCCTGCACGATCCGCCAAGTCATGCTCCGTCCATTTAAAAATGGAGCCACCCATTAGAAGGCTTGACAAAGAGGTAAGAGTGATCTATATTGTGCATACCAACTGGTAGGTATGTTATGAAAACAATCAAACAAGAATCGCCCACAAAAAAAGCCTTGCTGGACGCCGCACACACCTTAATGATCGAAAAGGGTTTTGTGGCGACCTCCGTGGATGAAATTTGTAAAGCGGCCAAAGTCACCAAAGGCAGCTTTTTCCACTATTTCAAAAGCAAGGAAGAGATGGGTAAGGCCCTTTTGGCGCGTTTTTCCCAAATGTCCTCGGATTTTGTAAAAACAATTTTTTCGGAGGCAGGGGAAGATCCCCTGGATCGGGTATATGCCTTTATCGATGCTTTTGCAGAAATGTCCGAGAGGCCGGAAAATAGAGGCTGTTTGGTGGGGACTTTTTCTCAGGAATTATCGGAGACGCACCCGGAAATCAGGTGTCTTTGCGCACAAAATTTTGACCGCATGGCCGATATTTTTAAAGAAAACCTGGAAAAAGCAAAAGCCAAATACGCGCCTGAAGCTTCCTTTGATGTGAAAAGCCTGGCGGATTCTTTTATTGCCCTGATGCAAGGTTCCTTAATCCTGATGAAGGTGCAGCAGGACAGGTCCATTACGAAAAAGAACCTTAATCATTATAAAGAGTATTTGAAATATTTGTTTGGGAGATAGTTTTTAAGGGATATATTTTTTCCCCTTAAAACATACCAACCGGTTGGCTTATTCTTAGGTCGATGTTCAAAATAAATAAGAAAACTTTGCTTAGGAATGCAGGAAACCTCGAAAAAAATAGAAACACAAAAAGGTTACAAAAAATCTTCCTGCCTTTCCTGCATTCCTAAGAGAAAAGTGGGTTTTAGGCATTAAAAACTCTTTAGTTTTCAGCATGTTACAAAACATAGACAATTTTTTGTCGATGTGGATCATATAAGGGCCTAATAACTCATTAAATACATGGAGGCCAAGAATGCAGCTTGAATGGCAATATTCACAGAAAGACATTGTTTGGGAAGAGCTTTCCGAACTGTACAAAGTAGCCCCTCTAGGAAATAAAAGTCCAGCAGATTTAGAAAAGGCATTTTCAAACAGTATGTATAAGTGCTTTGTTTTTGAATCTGGAAATTTGGTAGGTGTAGGTCGAGCTTTGGCGGATGGAATAGATTGCTCATATATCTGTGATGTTGCGGTACTTCCTCGCTGTCAAGATTCAGGAATCGGAAAAAGCATTGTGTTTAGACTTGTCGAGCTATCCAAAGGTCACAAAAAAATTATTTTGTATTCAGTTCCTGGTAAGGAGTCTTTTTATAAAAAACATGGCTTCAAGCGTATGAGTACTGCTATGGCTATATTTGAGAATCAAGAGCAGGCAATTGAATGGGGTTTGCTTAATGAAACATAACGAATCGGCTCAAGCGGGGCATTATGTTTTTGGACAAACAACAAAATATGGAGTGTTGAAAAATGAAAAACTCAATTATACTTAAGTCTATATTGATCATTTCCGGTTTAATAGGAGTTTTTGTCGGAGTTGAAATACTTTTTATGCCTGTGGATTTCTATGCATCAAGCGGAATCGATCTTGGTAATAATATTAGTTTATTAAATGAAATAAGAGCTTCTGGTGGTGCAATATTGGCTAGTGGTGTATTAATAATTTTAGGTGCTTTATTGGTAAAATTAACTTTCACTTCTATAGTGCTTTCCACATTATTGTATCTCTCTTATGGGTTATCCCGAATTTTAAGTATTACAGTAGATGGCGCGCCAGCAGACATACTTGTTTATGTAGCTGTATTAGAAATAGTAATTGGGCTAATTTCTGCTTTCGCACTTTTTAGGAATAGCTCAAGAATAACTTCGCCATTTTGGAATTAGAAATTTTATACTTGATCTTTTGAAAACAAAGATCCCGACAATCTCCTTCAGCTAATATGCCTATAAAAACAATGAGTTAGGCTAAGTTTCGGCAGAC
>JAJDAS010000230.1 GCA_029261755.1 Nitrospinia bacterium | reverse complement strand
ATTCCCAGGCAGAGCCTGGGAACGAGAGGGGTGGCGGTGCAGCCGCACAGTGAAACCTCGCCCCGTGAACGGTTATTTTCAAACCTTCTTATCTTTCCACAGCCTTAGCCTTTACCTGATTCTCCGCCTCCGCCTTCATCTACTCCCTTACTTTTCCAGAATTGTACTGAAGGTACATATCTCGAACGCTCAGGTATGGATCCAGTGCAAAATCGTCGATTTCTTCTTTGAGACCGATATTTTGGGAAATATAGTTCACTTTTTCTCCCGAATCTGTAATGAAGTTCATGTTGCCTCGCTGGTTGACCTGGAAAACGTTAAAATACCAGGTGGGGTTGAACAGGTTGTCCACCAACAATCCTAATACACCCCTGGTAGTAGTGGGGCCGAGAATAGGCAAGACTAAATAGGGACCTGTCTTGACGCGGTGATATCCCAGGGCCTGGTCGAAATCCTCATTAACCGGCTTAATCTTGAATTCGGATTTCGCAACATCCACCATTCCACCCAATCCCAGGGTAGTGTTGATAAAAAACCTGGAAAGGGTACGGCCTGCCTTCTTTGCGTCTCCTTGAATGATGCTGCTCACCAACCTGATGGGCATCTTGACGTTATCGAAAAAGCTTTTCACTATGCCGCGAAAATCTTCATCGGTTACATCGCGGTAGGTCATGGCCACGGGCTCAAAAAAATGGTCGTACATAAAATTGTTGAACTTGAACATGGAGCGATTGAAGCCTTCAAAACGGTCTCGCTGTTCACGGCCATATTCAACTGCAAAATCGTGGTAAACATCACCGAAATCATTAATTTCCGTTTGAGCAAATCTCTCTTCCTTAGGTTCTGCCTTTAAATCTTCGCCTCTGGCCAGGGCCTCGCGTCGGCGTTGGTATTCTTCTTCGGTAATGCTCTTTTCCCTTCTCTGCCTTTTCAGCTCATGGTACTTGGCCAGCAGAATTTCCTTTTTTGTTTTGGGGTCCAGCTTTATTAAAGAAGGCTGGGAGAGGGCATCGGGAGCACTTGAAACGGCGTCACTGGGCTTTCCTGCCTTGGCAGCAAAGGCCATTTGTCCGGGAGCGGACAAGACAGGCTCTTCACCGCGCGCCATAGCCGCACGCCTTAATTGATACTCACCCTCGCTAATCACCTTGCCTCGCCTCAACTGTTTTAAGGCATGGTATTTTGTCAGGAGAATTTCCCTTTTCTTATTCGCAGTGGGCTCAATGGATTTTCTTGAGTCAAACCTAACCTGGCTTGGTACGGAAGTACTTTTTGTTTCCATTGCAGCATATAAAACTTCTCCGGCAGCGGTGACGGGTTCTTCGCCCCGCGCCAAGGCTTCGTACCTGAGTCGAAAATCATCTGCGCTAATTTTTGCCTCTCTCTTCAGCGCCTTTAGGGTGCGGTATTTTAACAATAAAACTTCTCTTTTACGTTCCACGGAATAGGTCCAGTTTGCCATAGAGGGTCCGGGTTCTCCTGGCCCCACTTCTGGCAATGGCATGGCCCCTGGTACCATGGGGGGCCTTTGGGTCCACAAGAGCGTTTCCGTCAAACGAATCAACTGAGGGTAGACCTTGCCGGTTTCCGTTTTTGGTGTCTCGGCAGCTTCGGATTTCGCTACGGAAGGGGTGGAGGATCTCAATATTTTTTTCGCCAGGGCGGCGCCTTTATAGTGGCCCAGATCAAGAGCGAGAAATCCCGGCGAATCGTTTACCAATTCTTGTCCATCCCTGGAAATGAGCTCCCAACGGTTAGGCGAACTTTCCAATGATTCACGTAAGGCTTCATTACTGCCTTTCCGTCTATACGATGTGCCATTAAGCAAGCCCAATTTCAAATAAATTTTCCCATCCGCCACGAAAGTAAGGCCGGTGATTCTGTCTTGCCCTCCCCAGACCTGAAAAAAGACTACTTCATTCTTTTTCACATTTCCGAGCATCTTCCGCAAATCCCTGGAAAGTTTATAAATGGAAGTGTGGGGAAAGACTGGCTGTGGTTCGCCGAAAACTCCAATTCTGCCCGGTTCCACATAATAAATCTTCCGCAGCATCAGGTTCATTTCGTCTTCGGTGATCTGAAATGGATGGGTTACCTTGCCTCGAAGGTCGGAAGGCACGGACTTGGGGTCAAACTTGTCCGTTATTTCGACGGAAACTTTGGCGGGGGGCAATTCATGCAAGATCCCCGTGGAGGGGAGTATGGTTCTGGAGTAAGCAACCCCTTGCAAACCAAGGGTAAGGACGGCAAATACGGAAAAAAGATAACGAATGATGGATAAAACAGATTTTTGTTTCAAAGGACCCCCCTCCTTCCAAAAACAAATAGAAAAAAAATGTAACTACTCAAATGGTTATCCGGTTCAAGGTTCAGGTTTGAAAGCCTTTCGCTCTTACGGCTGGCTCCATAGTGGCGAAGCCCTGTGGAGCCATGGTGCATATGACCCCGCTAACCAGGCAAACTTTACCAGAATTTGGATAACTTGTCAAAAATTCCTTTACTTCTAAATGTGGGCAAAAAGCCTCTTACAACTCACTGTTTTCAGCGCTTCATGCACTTTCAACCTTGAGCCCTTGATCAGCAAGTAATTTCGTAACCATGAAAGATGCCACCCTGGATGGCAGGGTCCCCGGACCAAAACCCGCGTCATACCCCAACTTTACCGACAATTCATGGGTGATCCCGGGTCCTCCCATGATCAACAAAAACCGGTCTTGCAAATCCCTATCTTTTAAAAGCTCTTTGAAATCCTCGTAATTTTGTACATGGCTGTCGTTCTTCGTCACCGTCTGGGAAATGAGGATGGCGTCTGCCTCCATCTCCACTGCCTTTTCCAATAATGCTTCACCCGGCACCTGCGCCCCCATATTGACGGCTTCGATTTGTGGATAGCGCTCCAGTCCGTAATCCTGATTGTACCCTTTCGGATTCATGATGGCATCGATCCCCACCGTATGGGCATCGCTGCCAATGGTGGCTCCCACCACTCTTAAAGGCCGCTTCAATCCTTTCTTGATCCGCTTATTGATTTCATAAAAATCCATCTCCTCCAGCTGGATTTCTTCCACTTTCACCTGAGAGTAATCCAGAGCGGGAACAGCCCTGGCAAAGACTACAAAATAGGTAAAGTTTTCCGCTATTTTTTGGGCATGGACCACCGAAATATTTTCAAAATTAAGTTTTGCCACATAGACTTCCGCCGCCTTTTTTGCTCTGGGTCCGTTCTCCACGGGAAGTGTAAAGGACAACTGCACCATGCCGTCATTCAACGTATCTCCATATGGCCTGACCAGGTCTTCTTTCATCCTTTTCCCTCTACTGTTCGGTTTTTTTACGAAAAAAGGTAAGTCTTTTTTTAAATTACTTTAGGTCTTGAGGCTCAATTGTTTGTAGTTTATGGCTTTTAGCGCATGACGCAAGGAGCATAGAGCTTAGCGCAGGGCTTACGGTTTTAGTAGGTCATAAAATTAGTTGAAAAACAAATCAACTTTTATCAACTATTTTTTTTATTCCTTCCAAAAAATTCCCCGCGCTATCAACAAACCTCTCCGCCTCCTTAGCCGAGAATTCGACCAATTCTTTATAATCGCCTTCTTGTCTTGCTTCAAACCCCCTATGCAGCATTTGCGAATAGGATTTATCTATCTTTCCCAGATGAACAAATTCCTTATCAAAGGTGGAAATAATGCCCGCATGCTTGGATGTGTTTATATTTATTTTCATCCGCAAAAAAAGGGCCAAAATCGCGTAGAACATGGAATAATAGGACCGGTTTATTACAGACATTGGACTACAGCCCTCCCGTAACATTTTTTGAGCGTCGGACAGAGTTTCTTCCGCCTGTTTGAGCCTGTAATGGTAAAGAACTTCCTTATCAGTCAAATGTTTATTCCTTCTTCAACAATGTTTCTTAATATGGGGGATGCTTTCAAGGGGGAGTTCTCAACTTCATCTTTTGTGAATATCAAAGGGGAAATAACCAAAAAATTTTCAAATCCCACCTCCCAGGAAATTTCGAGGATTTTTTCTTTCAACTCTGCGGTAAGCTCCGGGACTTCTAAAAAAACATCCATATCCGAGTATTCATCGGCGCTTTCCTTGGCCCTGGAACCAAAGATTTTGAAATCGATTAACTGGGTAATCTCAGAAAGTTTTTCTTTAAAATTCTTCGCTATTTCATAGTCCCTTGTTTTCATTTCCGTTTCTCCACCTGATTGCAATAGACTTTACTGTTTCAGTATATGAATATTTAAGCGCATGCACAAAAAAGAAATAAGGAAGGGGTTTTGTTTAGAGTAGCAAGACGCTTGCTACACTCCAAAAAAACACCAAGATAAGCTTTTCTGTATGCGTTCACGGGTTTTTCCAATACTCCACCACTCCAATACTCCGGTACTCCCTCATCCCCTCCAAAATCCATCCTTCCCATTAGCCGGGAACTCCTCCAGATGGCAAGTCACCTCCTCTTTGGAAGGTGGAGGCGCGTTCATTACATGCCTTAAAAAGAGCAAAAAAATCAGGCCGGAGATGGCCACACCTTCCGCCAACATCATTATCTCTCCGATATAGAGGGTCACCGAAAGGTTGAAGATGAAAACAGAAAAGTAAACGATGGGGCAAAGCAGGTCCCGATAAGGAAGGCTTTTCATGCCGAAGTGCCCAGCGCCCTGGAAGACACGATCAATGAATTGGTACGCCAAGGTGATGGCAAATCCTACAATGTACCAGCCCATGTAGTTGGAAAGAGGGACTCCGAAATGGATCCCTTCTGCCTCATAGTAATAAATTTTCCCCAGGAACCACCTGGAACCTCGCAGTGCAACCGGATCGATAATGACATCCAGCAGCATAAACAAGAGAGGCGCGAGAAAAAGCACCTTTTTGGATTGACGGATTTGATGGGTCACCGCCCATCGGACATCCCAACCCTTTTTTTGCAAGGGCGCGGTGAAAAAGATCGCTATGTTGATACTGAAATAGGTGAGGAAGGAGTAGGAGAGAGAGTCCATGAAGGGGACATTGGTAATCCAAAGCTCCCTGTCCCTGGTGATGTCGATGTAATGGTACATCCCGTAGGGGAATCCGTTTCTGGTGGAGGAATATTCCGAGAGAAAGGCGATGAGATACGCACTTACGGTAAAGATCAGCGTGCGTTTCCATCCCATTTGCGTGACGGCGGCCAGGAGGAAAGAGGCAAGAAAGGCAAAGACATAGGGCCGCAAAAGCACGGTGCCCCAAAGTAGTTCGAGTATGTTAGGTTCGGACATATCCCTTCTCCTCGTACCAGTCAACGGCATCCCGGAGCGCCTCCTTAACGGAGCTTTGCGGAAGGCCCAATTCTTTCACCGCCTTGGAAGAGTCAAAAAACATTTTGTATTTGGCCATCCTCACTCCGGGTAACGGCACCGCCGGAGGTGACTGAGTGACGTAGTCCGAAATGAACTGGCTTACATAGGCAGAGGCCAGGGCAATGGGGTAAGGGATTTGGAATTTGGGGGCAGGTAGTCCGGTGATCTCTTGAAGAGTTTCCAAGATCTCTTTTAAACTCATATCCTGGTTGCCAAGGATATAACGTTCTCCAATCCTTCCTTTTTCACCGGCCAAGATATGTCCACGGGCACAATCCTTCACATGAATGATGTTCAATCCCGTGTCCAGGTAAGCGGGCATCTTCCTGTTCAAGAAATCCACGATAAGCTTTCCTGTGGGGGTGGGTTTGATATCCAAAGGCCCCACCGGCGCACTGGGATTCACAATTACCACCGGGAGTCCCGATTTTGCGAAGCGCATGGCCTCCAGTTCGGCCAGGTATTTGGAGTGTTTGTAAGGATTGGTTTTGTCCGGCGGCTTCAAGGGCGTCTCTTCGTTTCCGGGTGTGCCGTCTTCCCGTATGCCGATGCATCCCACAGTGCTGGTGTAAACAATTTTCCCAACGCCGGATTCCTTAGCTGCTTGCAAGATATTCCTGGTTCCGTCCACATTGATTTTGTAAATCAGACTTTTGTCTTTGTCCCAAAAAGAATAATGGGCGGCCACATGGTAAAGCGTATCGCACCCTTGTAACGCTTGTTTCAGGCTTTCCATGTCACGTAGATCGCCAAAGGTCTTTTGTACCTCCAGACCTTCAATATTGGAGAGGTCACTATTTTGCCGCACCAGAACGGAGACTTCATGGCCATCCCGCAGAAGCTCCCTCACCAAGTGCGCGCCGATAAATCCCGTTGATCCTGTAACTAAAGTTTTCATTTTTTTCAAAAATTTTTTATCAGTGAATTCAAGCCTTCTCAGCTTTTCTTCCTTGAGCGAATCAGCGGAGTGAAAATCTGTGTAAGTCCGTGGCTAATAAAGAAAAAGGCCATTCATTATAATGCCCCCCTCCTTCCATCCACAATTACCCAACCAATTGAAAATCCACCCGGACTCTTTCCAGGTTCACATCCACCACTTTAACCCTTACCTGGTCGCATAATTGAAAGGTCCTTCTTTTTCTCTCGCCAACCAGGGAGTGCTGCTTTTCCTGATATACGTAATAATCGTCCGATAAAGAAGAGACGTGCACCAGCCCCTCCACAAAGAGGTCGGCCAACTCCACGAAAAAGCCAAAGGAGTTTACTCCGCAGATGAAACCGTTATAGGTTTCGCCTATTTTATCCATCATAAACTGGGCCTTCTTGAACTTGATCACCTCTCGTTCCGATTCCTCCGCTCTCCTGCCAAGAATAGACGCTTGCTTGGCCACCTCGCTTAAGGGTTTGATGGTTACTTTTTGTGACTTCTTCTCATTGTCGGCCGATTTATTCAGGGAGCGGATTTGCCGGTGGACCACAAGATCCGGGTATCGCCTTATGGGAGAGGTGAAGTGGGTGTAGCAATCAAAGGCCAGGCAAAAATGTCCGATATTTTCCGTGGAGTATTCCGCTTGTTTCATGGATTTCAAAGCCACATGGTTGATCAGTTTTTCCTCTACTTTGCCTTGGGCTTGGGACAGGATACTTTGCAGGTCCTTTGCATCAAACTCTTTAGCTTTGGGAAAGGAATATCCAAAATTGTGGGCAAACTCCTTTAGTGTGGCGAGTTTTTCCGGATTGGGAGATTCATGCACCCTGAAAATGGTCTCTTTGCATTTTTCTTGTAGGGCTTCCGCCACGCAGATATTGGCCGAAAGCATAAACTCTTCGATGAGCCTATGGGCAATGTTGCGCTCCGTCTCCACAATGTTTTCTATTTTACCCTCCATGTTGAGCACGATATCCGATTCGGGTAAATCAAAATCCACACTGCCGTTTTGGAGTCTGTTCTTATTTAGAAGAAGAGCTAACTCTTTGGCAATGAAAAGGTCTTCCCATGTCTTGCCTAACTTTTCTCTTAACTTCTTCAAGTCCTGGCTGGAAGATTTCTTTTCATCGGATTCCAGGATTTTCGCCACCTCCGTGTAGGTAAGCCTGGCTGCGCTCTTGATAATGGTGTCTTCCAGTTTGAAGTCCTGTCGAATCCCATTTGCATCGAATTCCATGTAACAGGAAAGGGTTAACCTTTCCACGTTGGGTTTCAGACTGCAAATGCCATTGGAGAGTTCTTCCGGCAGCATGGGAATCACGCGGTCGGGAAAGTAAACACTGGTTCCCCTTTCCAGCGCCTCCTTGTCCAGCATGGAGCCGGGCGAGACGTAATAACTCACGTCGGCTATATGCACACCCAGGGTGTATCCTCCGTTAGGTTTCTTCGCAATGGAAATGGCGTCATCAAAATCCTTTGCCGTTTCCCCGTCAATGGTGAAAATGTTTTGTCCACGAAGATCCATCCTTCTTTCCATCTCCTCCGACGGTATTTCCGTGGCTATTTTTTGTGCCTCCACCGCCACCTCTTTTGGGAAACACACCGGCAGTCCATTCTTTCGGATAATTAGTTCCAACTCAATCTCAGGATCATCCGGCCTGCCAAGGACCTCGAGTATCTTTCCTTCCGGCGGAAGGGATTTGGTGGGATACCGAGTGATCTCCACCACCACGGCCTGGCCTTTCTTTGCGCCCATGGTATGTTTCTTGGGAATGGGGATGTCCCAACCGATCCTTTTTTCCGTGGGGATCACATAGGCAAAGTGAATGGTCCTATCAAAAACTCCCACCACAGTTTTTTGTCCCCTTTCAACAATTCGGACCACACTTCCTTCTGCTTTCCTTCCGTCGGTACGCTCCATACGGCAGATGACTTTATCCCCATGCATAGCTTCTTTCATCTTGCGAGGGCTTAAGAAAAGATCGGGCACACCTTCCTCGTCCGGCAGAAGGAATCCGAAGCCGTCAGGATGGCCTTGCACTTTCCCCGTTACCAATTTCATTTTTGACGGAAGGCTGTAACGCCCTTTTTTCAATTTGATCAAGAGACCGTCTTTACTCATTTGGCGCAGGAGCTTGCGGAGTACTGAACGGTGCGTTGACTGAATATTCAGGTAGGAGATTACTTCTCTGGTGCTTAAAGGACGTCCGGCGTCCTCTTCAAAAAAACGAAGAATTTCTTTTTCTGTTATGTCAGTCATGGGTTTTGTTTTTCTTCTCGCTCCCAGGGAGATCCTGGGAACCAGAGGAGGGTGCAGAATAAAAAAAATGCCGGGCTAAAACCCGGCATTTTTCAATAAATAAAAATTTAAAATGGCGACTTGCGTACGTACAATTTTAATTATCCCAAACCTTCTTATAAGACATCCTCAATCCTTTAGCGATTGCTTTTTTGATTCTGTCGGACTCCACTCTTCCATTGATAACATGGTTCACTGCTGAACGACTGATACCCAGTTTTCTTGCTATGCCTGCCTGACTAACGCCTTTTTCAAGCATCAAAATCTTGATCTTGGTCTTTAGCCTGTTTTTTTCTTTTAACGACATTTTATTCCCCTTTATGAGGTTGGGTATCAGTAGTCGGAAAGCATACTAACGCATGAGCACGGCCTTGTCAAGGAATAATTTGGATATAATAAGAAAATTTTATTTGAGAATCAATGGAGGGATTTCTTAGAATGCGGCAAAAAATATGTCTAACAGTGTAGGCGACTTTTTGCTAAATTACTAACTTGCCTGTCAACTAAAATGGAATGCACCGTATCATCTCTTCCACGGTTTTTTTGAGGAGGTCTTTGCCTCCGAATTTCATCCCTACCGCCTGGATTTTGTGTGTGTCAATTCGGTTTTTCGGGCCTTGATTGGTATCGTTGATTTCGCATTGACTACCAAGAATTTCCTTGGCGATTCGAGCCACTTCACCTTCGGAAATATACATATCATAACAATTGAAAACTTGTCCAGCGATTCCTTCCGCATGGAGGAGCATGGAAACCGCCTTGGCCACATCAGCGGCATGGACCTCTTTGCCGCCCTTGGACAGGGAAATTTCAGCTTCCGTTTTGACCTTACGGATCAGGTCAACCCATTTGCTCTTTTCCGCAGGGTGGGCCAAACCATAAATCCCCGTGGGACGAAGAGAGCAGACATTCCAGCCTCCTCCCAAACCAAAGCTGTGGACAAACTTTTCGACCGCCGCTTTGTAGGCGCCATAGTGAGTTTGCGGCCAGAGGGGATGGGCTTCATCGAGGAGACGATCTTCAAGGATTACTTCATGGACGGCGCAAGTGGAAATGAAGATAAAATGTTCCACCCCTGCCATTCGGGAGGCATTCATCAGGGAAAGAGATCCCATGAGATTGCACTCTAAAAATTCCGCAAAATTTTTATCTCCGCTATCACGAAAACCGAATCCCACCGGCCGCGCCAAGGCCGCGTGGACCACGGCGTCGCATCCTTCAATCAGTGCTGCGTGGCTTTCTCCATTGGCGAGATCGCCATCGATCCACTCCAACGATCCAGCCACACCTTCAAAGCCGGTTATATCACTGGATGGACGTTTCCAACAACGGCAGGAATGGCCTTCGCTGATTAATTGTTTGACGATGTAACGGCCCAGAAATCCTGTGGCTCCCGTGACGGCGATTTTCATGTCTTCGTTTTTTTATTTTTGTTGGTAGAATTCTTTTTACGGCTCTTTTGGAAGTTGTCTATTTCCTTCAGGATATCCATGGCTTCCCCTTCGTACCTGGATAGTAGCTCGCTATAATCTTCCTCGGATATCTTCCCTGTTTTATAGTCGAACTGAATGTCTTTAATGGTTTGGTAAGCGTTTTCCTTCAGAGTCAACAACCGATGCAGTTTCTCGTTTTCACTTGCCTGCCCTGGAATTGCGTCATAGGCCTGCTTTCGAAACAGGGGCAAGCCGATATAGGCTAAAGAGAGAAGTATGATTAGCAGTTCGATAACTTTTTCCATCTTATTCGTCAAAATCTTTCAGTTCTTCGTCCATTAATTTTTTATAGGGGTCTTCTTTATCTGTGGCCTTGTTTTTTTCCGCTTCTTCTTTTGGAATAGCGGGTGCGGATTTTCTTTTTCTTACCCAGGACTGAACTATTTTGTTGATGCCCCATCCCCCGGCAAAGAGGGCCAGGAAGGGAACTATCCATGCAGTAAGGTTGAAACCGGTTTTTGTGGGCGCCGACAGAACCTTTTCTCCAAAACGCTTCACATAATGGGCCACAACATCTTGATCTTTTTTCCCTTCCGACAGCATGGCCCTGATCTCTTTTCGGTAGATGTCGGAGGTACCACAGGTGCAATCGGCCAGAACCTTTCCACACTTGTCCTTACAAATGCACATGAGCTTTCCTTCAATTTCCCTTGTGGAAAGTGCTTGAACGGCTGTTGGAAGAATGATTGCAGCTAGCAATAGAATGAGAAATAAATTCTTCAATGGAAATTGGAAATTGGAAATTGGAAATTTAGATTTCATCTTTTTTTCCTTTGGATTATAAAAACGAACCAAAGATATTATATTCACAGAAAAAGCAAAACAATTTTAACGCAGAGATCGCGGAGGACGCAGAGAAAAGATGAAAAAAAGTTTTTCTCTGCGCCTCTGCGCTAAATTATTAATGTTTTAGTTTTTTTTGTTTATTCTGTGTAATTCTGTGGCCAAAATTCTTTTTTTTTACTCTTAAAATATCTATCCGGCAGAAGCGCCCAGCTCGGCTTCCGTTTCCATCATGGCTTGCAGCCTCTTCTTTTCGCGTGCGTCCGGGATCAAAAGCAAAAATGTGCCGAAGGCAATTACCCATCCGCCGATCCATAACCAGATGGTAAGTGGGTTAATAAGCACTTTGAAGGTGGCGACATCATCCTCTCCGTATTCCGCGAAGATAATGTAGAGATCCTCCCACAATGTAGAATAGATATCCACCTCTGTGGAAGGCTGCATCGATTTTTTGGTGTAAAAATCCTTCTGAGGCCGTGCATCCCAGACCTTCACACCGTTCTTAGTTACGGAAAAATTAGCCACCACAGTGGCCTGGTTTTTATTGGGGTGGAAACTCTCCAGCTTTTGATAGGTGAGCCGATAGTCGCCAATCTCCATGGTTTCTCCCCTCTTCAGGGTCTGAATTTCCTCGGTATTGTATGAAGAAGAACCTGCGATTCCAACGAACATCATCACCACTCCAATGTGTATGATGTAGCCTCCATACCTCCTCCGGTTCCTCAGGGTGAGATTAAAAAAGGCCAGCAAGATATTTTCTCCTGCATTGGCCATGCGGATTTTCATACCCCGAAAATATTCAATGAGTATGGTCAACATAACAAAGAGAGATAGAGTAAAAGTCATCCATGCATAGAAATGCCCTTTTCCCAATAAAGGATAAATGGCGATGCCTGCAATGATGGAAGCGGTTCCGGGAAGGAGGAAGTTCTTCTTCAAGTTTTGGGCGGAAGCCTTGCGCCAGGCAATCATGGGGCAAATCCCCATGAGCATCAACAAAGCCAGGCCGATGGGCACATTCACCTGGTTGTAAAAGGGAGGGCCAACGGTGATTTTCACCCCGCGTACCGCCTCCGAAATCATGGGGAAGATGGTTCCCCAAAAGGTGGCGAAGGCCATTCCCACGAACAGCAGGTTATTGAACAAAAAAGAACTTTCCCTGGAGAGGAGGGAGTCCAATTCGTTATTGCTTTTTAAGCTATCCAGCCTTTTGACGATCCAATAGGTGGAGAAGAGTAGAATCACCGCGAGAAAAAAGAGGAAATAGTAGCCGAGGGTAGTTTCATCAAAAGCATGGACCGACTGGATCAGTCCGCTCCTGGTAATGAAGGTTCCGAATATGGTGAGGGCAAAGGTTAAAAGGATGAGGAACATGTTCCACACCTTCAGCATACTTTTCTTTTCCTGAATTATGACGGAATGAAGGTAGGCGGTAATGGCGAGCCAAGGCATGAAAGAGGCATTTTCCACTGGGTCCCACGCCCAATACCCTCCCCATCCAAGCTCCACATAGGCCCATTGCGCCCCAAGCAGGTTGCCCAAACTGAGAAAAAACCATGAAAAGAGGGTCCATTTTCTTGTGGTGCGGATCCAAACATCGTCCAGTTTTCCCACAATCAAAGCCGCCATGGCAAAGGCGAAGGGAATGGTGACGCCTACGTATCCTAGATATAGGCTGGGGGGATGAAAGATCATGCCCGGATTCTGGAGCATGGGATTCAAACCATGGCCGTCCTCCGGCACCACGTAGAGTTTTTCAAACGGTGGCGTGGAAAAGCAGAGGAGAAAGAGGAAAAAACCCAGGATCACCGCGTTGATCAAACTAACATAGGGCATCAACATGCGGTTTTTTGTCCGATTTTGCAAGATGGTGATAGCGCTGAAGATTACCAATAGCCAGGCCCAGAGGAGCAGGGATCCTTTTTGTCCGGCCCAAAAGGCCGAAATGGTGTAGAAGATACTGAGATCACGGTCGGAATAACTGGCCACGTACTGGACACTGAAGTCCCGTGTCAGAAAGGCGTTAATCAGGGCGGCTGAGGCAAGGGTGATGAGGCAGGCGTTTATTAATACTGCCCGGTCCGCGCTGACGGCATAACGTTCTCCCTTGCCTAACCCCGCCATCAGGTAAGAAACGACGGCGTACAGAGTTGACGCAAAAGAAAGGTAGATGCAAAATTCTCCGATATCATTCATAGGTAAGTAAATTCAGGTAAAAATAATTAATGAGAATAAGTGAAGGTTCGTGGTAAAGACAACTAATGATTGGAGGGACTGAATAGTCAGGACGATGCAGTGGGGTGCTCTTCCGCCTCATCGTATTTGGAGGGGCAGGAGGTTAAAAGAGTGGTGGCCTGGAAAACTCCGTCTGCCGTGATGTGGCCTTCCACGATTACGTCAATTCCTTCTTTAAATAGATCCGGGACAACGCCTTTGTAATGGACAGCGATGGATTTTTCGGATTCATCCGTTATTTCAAAATCGGCCAGGAGTTTTATCTTGTCACGCTTAATACTTCCTTCCACTACATTTCCTTTCACGCGGATTCCCGTTCCATGAATTGCAGACCCACGCTCCAGCAGCTCCGATATGGAAAGAAAATAGGTGGAAGTCTTGCTCACTCCGGTAAAAACCAGGTAAATAATGGTGAGGACAATGACTCCCGATCCCACTGCAAATTTCATTTTCTTTTTATTCATTTGTTCTTCATTCCTGCCTGAGAAAAGATGTAAGCGTTCACGGTTCCAGGTTCAGGGTTTTAGAAAAACCTGTATCCACGCTTATTTCCAAGAACCATTTAGACTCTAAAAACCCCTTGCAATATTGCCGTGTTTCACGACCTTTCAACCTTGAACCGTGAACCTTGGAACATTGAACCTGATTAGTTATGTCCATTAATTAATTTACCTTGATGTATGGGAGATAGTCAAGCAAGCCGGGGTGTGCCGGTCTTCCGGGAAAAGAGTTGAAAAATTTCTCTTCCCCGGCGTCCACGGTTTTGCCTCACAGCTTGATTTCAACCCCTAAAATGAATAAAATCAACGGGGTAAGGCGATAGAAAATATGCCTGATACAAAACACCCTCTACTCAAAATCCGCGCTATCCCAATTTGTCCCCAATTTAACACTTAACCCCTGAGCCCCTTGCTTGTCCACTGGTTACAAAAAAAGGTCAAGGAGTATCAATACAGCCGAAGAGCCTTCCTGGCCAACTCCCATATCCGAAAGCACTTTTCCGGCGGGCGCCTTTATTTCTTCAAAATGCCTTTTACCGGCGGTAAATCCTTTCCCGCCATCCTTTCTGTTTCCCTCATGCTCACCTTACCCTTCTTTTTTCTGGGTACCGGAAGCACCAAGGTGACCCAGGAACCCCAGCTGGTTGCGTCTTTGGAGCCGGGTTTGGCGACCCCTCCCCAGCCTGCAAGGGTTGCGGCCCTGAGAAAAAAAATCGTCTCTTCCCCGGCGCCTCATCCAGTCACGGAAAAACCGCAAGCCTCCATTGCCAAAGTTCCTCTGGTTTTGAAAGAGGAAATAAAACCAAAGAAAACAAGTTACTCCCAGGACATGCTGAAACCATTGGAAGAATGGGAAACCAAGTGGGAGCGAATTGAAGATCGGAAAACCTTTATGAATCGCCGTGCCCGATATACCGTTCTGGTGGATAAGGCCAATCTCAAACTCTATGTGGCCCAAAGGCAGAGCGACCACTATCAGGTGATCCGGGAACTCTCTGTTTCCATAGGCCTAATCCAGGGAAATAAGGTGAAGAGAGGAGACTTTCGTACTCCAGAGGGCATTTATAAAGTGATCGGCATCAAGTTTGATGAAGAGTTGGCTCCCAAGTATGGTCCCATGGCCTTTGTTTTGAGTTACCCCAATGGCCGGGATAAGCTGCTTGGAAAAACGGGATCGGGCATTTGGTTGCATGGTACCGGACAAAAGATTCTCACTCCCGATACCAAGGGCTGCGTGGAGTTGACGGATGAGGGAATTCTGGACCTTTCTGCTTTCGTCGCGTACAAAACGCCAATTTTTATTTTCCCGGAAAGACGCCCTCTCACCAAAATAGGGAACCGTATACCTATTTCAGTGGTGAACGGATTGGAAATGGAATATGTCCAGGAACTCCCCTTGCTAAAAGCAAGACTTGCGGCAAAAAAAAGGAGGTAGAAAGATAGAATGGCTGAATTGATCGATGGAAAAAAATGCGCCGCAGATATCAGGGGCGAGGTGGCAAAAGAGGTGGAACAAATCACAAACACCGGAGCAGAGCCTCCGGGCTTGGCTGTAATCGTGGTGGGGAACGACCCTGCCTCCGCCGTTTATGTGCGGAACAAAAGAAAATTTTGCGGGGAAACGGGCATCCGATCCTTTGCCCATGACCTTCCCGAAGACACCTCGCAGGAAGAGCTGTTGGAACTGGTGAGGAAACTGAACGGGAATCAAGCGGTGGACGGCATTCTCGTTCAACTTCCCCTTCCCAAAAGCATTGGCCCGGAACCGGTGATCGAGGCCATTGCCCCGGAAAAGGACGTGGACGGTTTTCATCCCATGAACGTGGGCCGCCTGGTGGACAACCGCGCAACGCTGAAATCCTGTACTCCGGCGGGAATTATGGAACTGTTGAAGCGAAGCGGTGTCGATCCCAAGGGAAAGAACGCGGTGGTGATCGGGC
>JAJDAS010000229.1 GCA_029261755.1 Nitrospinia bacterium | reverse complement strand
ATTGCAAAATTACTAGCTGAGAGAGGAAGAAGTCGTAAGTGTCAGGTTTCTAAGTATTTTTTGGATTAATATTGCCCCAAAACAACTTAGCGCTTATGGGGCTGACACCCCCGGCTATACGCTTTCGGCCCTCCGGGCCTAAAATATCACCCGTGAACGGTTCCACCTTTCCTTTATTCCATGTTATGGGAGAATACGTCCTCAATTGTTGGCAGAGTTTCCATCAAACCCTACCCAAAGGGTAAAGGCCACATCGATCTCCTTCAAATCAACAGTCGTCCCCAATACCGTTACTTGCTCCAGGTCCAGGCCATCATTACTGTTCATTATCTCTTTGAGAAGCTTAATAAAGTCAGGTGTTCCTGCGGATGGAACCCCTGCTTGGCTAGAAACGATTTTTATGGCTTTCAGTTTAATATTGAGGGGGATAAGCCAAAAGCCGATGATACCTTCACCAGCCGTTTTCAAATCATCTAACTTGTAACTCATCTTGAAGCCTGCCGAGTATGCTAGTCTGTCTATTTCCTCTATCCAGCTAGACACCTCCTCGTAGCTTCCCGGCACCTTTGTTTTTTCCTCCTCCCAGATTTTCCTGGTAATTCCCGCCTCTTGTTCAGGCCAGGAAAGTTCCAGCTTTCTTATTTCTTCATTAAGAAGGAACGGGCGATTCATTTCCAAGTTTGTTTGGTCCACCAGAGGCAGGCGGTAAAAATTGGAGATGCCCATGAGGCTTAAGGGAACAGGAATGAAGAAAAAGACCAGAAATAAGACTCGGCTCCAGGGTTTATGCAACCATAATGATTTAAGGCGTTCTAATCGCATATTGTTTAAATCACTCCGCTAATGGAAAATTTAGATACCCCATATTCGCCGGCGATGCCTTCCTTTAGTTGTTTCAGCCAATTGTTGTACCAATCCTTATGAACCTTTATCCGGAAAGGTCCGTTCTGAAGATTTCCAATAAACTTCCTTAGTTCTTCCGCTGTTGTCTTATGCCCGCTGGTTGAGAATCCTTCAATGAGGATTTCCCACCGGCCGTTATTGTGCCGGATGATGGATTTGGTAAGGAAAAGACCCTCCGGGAGTTCGTTGCAGAGGTGGCCTATAAACCACCCTGGAACAGGAGGCGGACGGTCTTTTTTAAAAAACTTAGTTGAGTATTTCATCTGGTTCAGCGACACCACTCGTTTTTCCCAACCCTCCTTTACATTTTGCAGCTTACGTATTTTCGGTGAAATGGTTGCGAGAGATTTCCTTTCCTGATAAAGCAAATACTCAACAAATGCAGAGCACGCAATACCCTGGATCCAAAAACCAATGACAAGTACCATCACAATCCTCGTATATTTTCTTATCCTCATTTCATGCCGGGTCTTCTTAAAAATAAAATTACACTTATCTTTGAAGGGGATTTTCAACAATTCCCTGATCCAGAAAAAGCGGGCCGATTTCGGCAGCAATCCCACAGGAACATCCAGGTTGTCTTTCAGCGTTTGAGTGAACTTTTCCTGGAAACGTTCCGACACTTGAACGCGAGCCACGTTCCTGGCAAACTGCTGTTTGCTGTAAAGGATGGAGCGTTTGACCTCCCTGACAATCCTTTCCATGTCTTCATCCGAATCCATTTCGGCTTGCAGTCCCCTGTCGGAAAAGATGGTCCCATCCTTTCGGCCCACAATGAGGGATACCTTTTCGAACATCTTAACAACTAAAACCGCCATATCATCTTCTTCGATCTCCAAGTCACGAAACTGCTGAGCCCGTACGCTGGAGAAAGGCATGATCTGGAGGAGGAACAGCCCCGCTTCATTACATGCCTCCGTAAGCCCATTGATAAACGATTTAGGCGCGTAATTAATGGAAATGAGAAGCTTGTCTTTTGTGGAGGTTTGGGTATAGCTGTAGACGGCATCTTCCTGAAATTCTTTTAACTGTGCTACCTTCCGCTTGAGAAAAACCCGGATGTCCTTTTCCGGCATGGGTGGAATGTCGATGGAGTGATGCCTCAGCTGATCATGATCCAGCACCAGGCTAGCGTAACTTGCCTTGGAATGGGTGGCTTTCACCGCTTCTTTCAAGGCCGCCCTAATTTCTTCCATGGTCTTAACTTGGTTTTCGGCAGACCAGGAATTTTCTCTACCTGCTCTGCCTATATTTACAGCCCTCATCCAGCCGTGGAAGAGATTGATTCCCAAGATGTTTTTTCTGCTCTTAGCCATAAACTAACCGTTTAGTTCTTTAAAAGAATTCAATATACCGTCGAAATTCTGACGGTGGAATATTTAACCAATACTGAGCAAAGTTTATACCTATGGTTGAATCTGACTATAAAGCGCCAGGATGAAGATTCTCTTCTTTGAGAATTGATAATGGTAGTTCAAGCCTTTGAGCATCAATTACATAATAAGGACCAAACCGGAATTGGGCCAGTTGGGTTAGGTGATCCCTCAAATAAAACTGCTTTTTTTGCACCAGCTTTTTTATGAAATCGTTGTAGGGATCGATGTAAAATCTTTCGCGATCCAGGTGTTTATAAAGTCTTTGGTCCACAATGATATAGTCGATTCCGAATTTTTCCGTAAACTCCATAAGGTCGGCAAGGTCATTGGCATAATAAGCTTCAAAAAAGCCTTCCGTTCTCTCCTTGATGGTTTCATAGTAGGTTGTGAACCAGGGAGAGGCCAACTCGAAATTAAACAAAACCTTCCTGGCCGCAAGCAGAGGAATGTCATCGGCTAAATGAGGCGGGGCCGCTATCAGGGAATTTTTTGGCAAAGTTTTCAGGTGCTCATATAGGGGCTTGTTGCCGCTAAAATCATCCTTACCAAGAGATGGTTTAATGCCTTGCCCATAGAATATATAAAAAATGACCGTAATAACGCATAAAGAAATTACTTTCCCCGAAACGTTTTGGATTTTTTCCACTATCCGTCCAAGGCCAAGGCTGAGAATAAAGAAAACAGCCATGGGAAAGGTATAAAAAAAATACTTTTCCGGGAAATAGAGATGAAGAAGGAAGTAATAGGCCAATTGGTAGAGTAATAAGCCACTGAATATAAACAACCAGAGTTCTAAAGGAATTTTCAGGGCTTCCCACCTGAGGAAAAAAAGAATAATTAGAAAAGAAAAAACAATAAAAGGTTGATCCAGGAATTGGATTACTTTTTCATAGACCGGCTTATGGGGAAGTATGGTGTTTCTTCCGCCTTCGTAAGCGCCCGGATTATTGATGGTTTCTTCAAAAGTCAGGAGCCTGCCGAACCGGTCATCGGGAAAGGCGTATTTGGGTATAATAAAAAGTCCTGAAAGGAGCATGGAAGCCAGGAAATGTATGGCCAACTTTTTCCTGTCAATATTTATCGGAGCCCACCTCATTTGAATCACAATCCAGAAAAACCAGGTTACGGCGCAAATCATGAAGGCCATGGGATAAAACAATGACACAAGGGGGACAAGCCATATCAAGTGTCCTGTTTTTCGGGCCAACAAAAAATAGAGGAAGAGAAGCAATCCCGGATAACTGAAGGCCCTGGAATACCCGCAATTAAATTCGTGCGATAAATGCGTAGGGTAGCCTATAAAAAAGGCGGCGGCGAGAAATCCGCAAAAAGGCCCTGATACTGTCCGCCCCATTTTGTACAGGACAATACTAACCAGGGGCAAAAAAATTAGCGGGATTATCTTGACCAGTAAAAAGGGGTTGATAACATAACTCGCCAGGGTATAGAAATACTTTGTTCCCAGGGATTCATAGAAAATGGTATATTCCGTTAGCAGGTCATCTCGTAATAGTTCCTTGTCTATCAGCTTATGAAACCAAAAGGTATTTGCACGGTCGTCATCAGTCCAAATATAGTCATTGACAAAAGCCGGATAGTTCACGTAAATTACCACTCCAAGGCTTGCCAATATGACCAGCGAGAGGAGAATGGTATCCCAGCAAAATATTTTTTCGCTTTTAAATTTAAAACCTGAATTATGCATGATTATATTTAAGATTTAAGGGATATTATTACATAATTATTTAACGCAGAGGACGCAGAGAAAAAAAATTAAATTGGTTCTTCCGGGTTTGAAGGGTGTTTATTCATTGGGCAAAATGGATGGATGATGTATAGCATTGCATGTGTAATAGGCATTTACTTGGGTTTTTCGGTCCAACGGACCGGCGCATGATAGCCCAGGGTGGAGGCGTGGGGTTTTACACGCCGCAGCCCTGGGAACATGGCGGTTTATTTTTTAAGCCCTGAAAGGGCGGAACACAATTTGACCACGACGGTTAAATTGGACGGCTGTTTTTTAGCCGCCCGTGAGGGTCGAGGCCAGGACGGTCGAGATCAATAAATGGATCTGTCATATAACGCAAGATGTCGAACAATTTTTTTTGTGGCGCTCTTTCAGAGCTTACTAATGTGATCTCCGTTACCCAGGGCTACAGCGTGTAAAAACCACACTCCTTCACCCTGGGCTATTATGTGTAGGCCCTCCGGGCCAAAAACAAAAAAACCAGAAAGTAAACATTGTCCAATTTTAACCGCTCAGGATATTCATTGCATCCTCCAAAAACCAGAAAAACAATATTACTGTTCCTTCTGCTCGCCTTGACGGTGGTGGCTTTCCGCGCTCCAACCTATGTCCCCTTTACCTGGAAAGAAGACGAACTGGACTACCTCACCGGGGTCAGGGAAATCCTAAGTGGCGAGCCCTTGTATACCACTTACGGCGACCTTAAACCTCCAATGATATTCTGGCTTTACTCGCTTACCTGTTATGTGGCCGGAGATATTGATATTTTTTACGTCAAGACCCTGGGAGTCATCTTATCGGCAGCCACGGCCATAGGGATTTATTATCTAGGTTCCATGGCAGGAGGTGCCGCCCTGGGTTTTATTTCGGCCTTTCTCTTTTCCGGTTATTCCATATGCTCGCGGGGAGAAGAGATGTTGGCTACCAACAGCGAGATGATGATGAACGCCTTTGTGGTTCCCGCTTATGTTTTTTTTCTAGCATTTATTACCAACAAAAAAAGTTATGCCGGTCTGCTCTGCGGGACCTTGCTGCTATCTGCCGGTTTTTTCACCAACCAGAAGGCAGGTATCAATATCCTTGTCTTTTTCCTGTTAATTTTACTGGGGCAAAGAGGCGATGAAAGAGAGGGAATAGTCAAAAAACTCAAGGAGCTTTTTTTATTGGCCTTTACCTTTACCGCTCCTGTGCTGTTTTTTGTTTGCTATTATTACTTCATCGGCTACCTGGACCAGATAGCTTATTGGCTATATGAGGTTCCGCAGGCATATATAGGCTCTGTAAGTTTTGAGGAGAAGGTGGAAAGGCTTCTTCCAAGGAGTGAATTATTTTTTTCGGGATATATCACTTTAGTCATCCCATTTTTCTATGGCCTGTTTTTTCTATTCAAAGAAAAAAAAATTTGCCGGCCTGTTTGGGCGGCTATTATCCTTTATCTTCTTTTTTCCTATTACGCTGTTTTTACCGGCGGCAAAATGATGGAGCGCTATTTTATCCAGATCCTCCCTCCTTTTTTAATCATTTGTTCTCACGGACTCATTGAACTGTATCAGAAAGTAGGAAAATGGGAAAAAGGAAGATTTTTTATTGCCACCTTATTCTTTTTAATCATAATGATGCCTCCTTATAAGTTTTTTGTTCGGCATATGGAAACCGGTAAACCAAGGCAGGAGGAAATAGCAAATAGCCCGGGTTTGCAAAAGATGATTCACTTTGTCCGGGAAAACTCGAAGGAAGAAGACACCCTTTTCGTATTTCCCGGCGATCGATATTATTATTATTTTTTAAAGAAAAGGATTGGGAGTAGGTTCAATGAAATAAGAACCCATCTTTGGCAACCTGACATGCACCCTAAAGATAATGAAGTGTTTCGCAAAGGTTGGAAATATCTTTTTGAAGACCTGGATCAAAGAAAACCTAAATTAATAATTGACGTCTCCGGTAATTTCGGAAAATTAAGAGATGATCCGGTCCATATAACAGCCATGAAAACAAAGTTGAAAAATTATATCGAAAATCATTACTTGAGGGTGGGAAGGTTTGGGGAAGATACGCTCTTCGTAAGGAAGGAGAAAGAAACTTAGTTGGGAATGGGAGCAACCCCGATTTTTTAGAACTGAACACCTCCGGCGGGCTAAAAAAAACCTTTAACGTCGAACATCGAACACTGAACATCGAACATCGAAGAAGGAAAGGATTGTTTTGATTAGTTCTATCGGCATTCACTTCGTTGCCAAGTTCCCCCCCATAGGGAATGGTACTCCCGAAGATGCTCCAAGATCTTTTAAAAAAAAATCTGCCTTCTTCGGTGTTCGATGTTCAATCTTTTCAGTACCTTCTTCATTACCCTTCCACCATTCCTTCCTTACCGCCCTTCCCTCAATGCAGTTTTAACGTTCTTTATAATTTTTTCCATATCCATTTTGCTCAAACCCGGATAAGAGGGTAAGTGCAAGACTTCCCTTTCAGCTTTCGCCGCATTGGGAAATCTCTCCCCGGCATCAAATAAAGCGCTGCAATCACGCATATAATATCTTTTCGTGTCTACTCCCACCTTCAAAAGGCGCAGGGCCGTCTCTTCCATTTCTGCAGCCAGGATGGAAAACAATAAATAGTTAGACTTGGCCTCGGACAAAGCTGTCTTATGACAGGGTACGTGATACTCCAACGCCTCCATTAATGCGTTCGCGTTATCAATGCGTTCTTCATTGACCGCATCAATGTTTTTTAATTGCTTTAATCCCAAATGCGCTTGAAAATTTGTATAGAGGTCCGTCCTTCCGCTCATGGTAATATCGGCGCCAACGTAAGCCTTGCCCACGATATCCTTGTGTCCCTTTAATCCGGCCGCCATTCTCAATGCGGGATAAACAAACAGGGAAAAGAATGGGGGCCAGGTAACCAGCGCTTCGATGCTGCTTTTTACTAATTTTTTCAGGATTTTGGAAGTGGGGGCCTTGTTGCCTTTATCCCGGAGAGCGCGAATCCCTTTGGCTATTTTAGAATCGGATGTGGTTATCATACCTCCGCCTAAAGTATTAATGCATTTGGAAGTCTCAAAACTAAAGTAGGCCGCCCGCCCAAAGGCGCCCGCCTTGGTATTCCCTACCCCCGCCCCGCAGGAATGGGCACAATCCTCAATGACGTCTATGTCTTTACCTTCGGTTATCTCAAGAATTTTTTGGATAGCACACGGAACGCCGAAAAGATGGGTGGCAATAACAGCCCTTGTGTTTTCTGAAGTAGCTTTCTCAAGGCTGGCCACGTCCAGGCCCAGGGAAGAAATTTCAATATCCACAAATTTCATCCGATACCCAAGGGACTTCACTACAAAAGGGACAATGGGATAGGTATAGGCCGGAATAATGATTTCCGAATCCGGCTCCAATTCCAGGGATTGGAGAATGAATTGGAATCCTGCGCGACCCGAGGGAATGGCAATGGCCTCCTCTGTCCCCACAAAAGCGGCAAAGGATCTTTCAAATTCCTCAATTTCACTGCCTTCAATAAGACGGCCCGACAGGAAATAAGAAACAGCATCCAGCCAGCTTGTTAAAGGAAGGGTAACCCGTTGTCGTGGAAAGGCCATAAGATAAGAGATGGAATGTTGGAGTAATGGAGTGTTGGTTAACCCATTTTAAACCCAACAAATGACGGTGTGATTCCTAACAAAAGAGATTTTAAATTGAAGATTGAAGATTTGTGGTAGATTTTTTTAAATTTTTTCATTGTGAGAGATGAATTCTCAGAGTTACCGCGTAAGAATCTACGCTTTTTCCGAGACTTCGCCCGGAAAAAGAGGCTGCAGGCAGTACAGATAAAAAAAGCTAAGACATAAAGAATTTAACGCAGAGGCGCAGAGAACGCGGAGAACGCAGAGAAAAACTTTATTTTAATCTTTCCTCTGCGCCCTCTGCGCCTCTGCGTTAAAATTATCTTTTTCTTTCTGTGATTTTCTGTGTAAATCTGTGGCAAATAAGAGGCCTTAGGTATTTGCAACTCTTTTGTTTTCAACGTGTTACGTCAACATAGACAACATTTTGTTTATTTGAAAGTTCTAAGGGCCTTATTCCCTTACTCCAACACTCCAATACTCCAGTACTCCACAAAGTTAAATCATTGGGAAAGAAAGCGTTTCTGAGAAACAGACGGCGGCCGCGCCATATACCAAAGCGAACGAAGAATAAATGGGATGTCATTAGAAACCTGCGCGGCAAGATACGGCAAACGCTGCCTGAAAAACAGCTTCAAATACCGCCAGGAGAAATAGTACTTACGGTAAAAACGGTTCCGAATCTCTTGCAACTCATGGTCCGATATCCGGCTCATGTTTCGATGAATAGCGTCATAAGAAGAATAGCTTTCCAGGTGGTTCAAGTCGTCCTTCGTCTGGCCAAAGAAAGAGGTCCCTGGATAAGGCGTACAAAAATAGACTTGTATGGTAATGGCCTCAGCCTTAAGGGCCAGATCCAATGTTTCATCCATCTCTTCGCGCGTCTCAGTTGGGTTCCCAACCATAAAGAGGAGCCGTAACATAAAACCTTCCTCTGCCGCCTCACGGACAATCTGTTCCGATTGCGCGCGGGTGATATCTTTTTTCAGGACCTTCAAGACGCGGTCACTGCCGGACTCCAACCCGAGGCTGAGTCCAACACAACCCGCCTGCTTCATTCGGTGCATCAATGGTTTATCCAGGAGGTCCGCCCGGGTCTGAACAACCCATTTTACGTCCAGGTTTCGTTTTTCAATTTCGTCACATATTTCAAGCACATAATTCCGGTCCAATGTGAAGCAATCGTCCTCAATGGAGATGGCGTTGACTTTATGCTTTAAAACCAGGGTTTCAAATTCGCTGGCAACGCGTTTGGGGCTTGACCTACGAATATTTTTGCCATAAGACTGGCGATGGTCATGGCCGCAAAAAGAGCATTGATAAGGACACCCCCTGGTTGCAAGGACATAACCCCACCTGGCCGGGCGAAAGGTGGGTATAGGGAAAGAAAATTTTCGGTAAAGCTTTAGGTTAAAGAGGCTGTAATCAATAAAAGGAAGAAGATCCAGGTTTTCTAGTAAGGGGCGTTGCCCCGTTTTGACCATTTTGGATTTTTCTTTATCCCAATAAACTAAACCGGGAATTTCATCCGAAGGTTGGTTGTTCTCCAAAGCGTCAAGTAAATGGACAACGGTTTGTTCACATTCTTCCACTATGCCAACATCAAACAGAAGGTCACCTTTGAAAACAACATCCGGCGAAAAAGTAGGTACCGCTCCAAAGATAACGGTTTTCACAGTCAAACTTTTTTTTATTTCCCGGCTAAATTCCCGCAGGATGGGAATAACCCCGGTGGAGGAGTCAAAAAAAATAACGTCCGGCCGATAATCTCCCACAAACGTAAGGATTTTTTCCCTGGACCAGTTGTTGGCCCAAGCGTCTAAAATTGCCGCTTCTCTCCCGCTCTTTCTAATAATGGAGGCCCCGTAAGCGCAGGTAAATGGGATAGAAACGTCATGGGGATGGTGGCGAGCATAACCAAAATAAGGGGGAAGCCGTAAAAATAGTGAACGAGAGGTACTCATGTTGATACGAATTCCTTTTTCAAATAAACAACTAAATTGCCTACGAAAGACATAAAAATCACGACATGAAAAACATAGGGAGCGAAAAATAATTAATAATTTCTATATTTTCGTGTATTTTCACGCCTTTTGTATGCTAAAAAGTTAACAAAACCTCTATTGGAAGTCAAAAGATACAGGTAAAGATTAGCCCGGAAGAGGGTAAAGTAATAATTGATCTTATTCCCCGGTTCTGCTAAAGTTTTCGGCTTGTTCCGGGAGAATAAACCCTTCCAAGTGCCGGCAAAACCTCTTCATTAAATAAGACAATGGCAGTGTTTGACGCAACATGCGGATATTTTCTTGATCCAAAAGAAGTTAGCCGTTTTATTGATCATTATTTTCCCGATGTGAAGGGAATGTCCGTGCTTGATGCCGGATGCAGGGTGGGTGATTATACATCCGTATTCTGCAACAAAGGCGCTGATGTTACAGGTATAGATATCAGTGAAAAGTGCCTGGAGGTAGCAAAAAAGAGGGTTAAAGATATTCGGTTTGGTGATATTCGTGATTTAGAATTCAAGGATAATACATTTGATATTGTTTTTTGTTCAGGGACATTGATATATGTTCCACCCAAAGAAATGGTAAGAGCGCTTACTGAATTCCAGAGAGTATTAAAGCCAAATGGAACAATTTTCGTGACCATGCAAAAGTCCCGAGGTTTAATAGGCGACATAGTTAGATATGTTGTCAACAAAATACCCTTGAAACTTTATGCGACCCTGGTGGAAAATTTCTATTTCCTCGCGAAACCT
>JAJDAS010000228.1 GCA_029261755.1 Nitrospinia bacterium | reverse complement strand
TGTTCGGGGTAAAGCTCAGGGCGTGTTCAAACTGCTCCGCCGCCTTTTGGTAATTGCCTCTCTGGTAATAGATCCACCCAAAGCTGACGGCGAACTGGGGGTCCTGCATGAAAGACTTGGAGGCCATTTCCATGAAGGTTTCGGCTGGGGCGTAATTCTTCAGCTGGTAGTAGGTAAGGGCCAGGCCCCTCAGAGCATTTGGCTCGTTTTTTTCGTGGCGAAGGGTCTTCTCGAAGTAACTTTTCGCCTCTTTGTAATGAGAGATGTAGTAGTAACTCCATGCCAGTCCGCGATAAACGGCCCACCTTTTATCCTCCGGGATAACATAAAGATCGGGACTATTTACCACCTTTTCGAAAGAGGCCACCGCTTCCATGTATTTTTTGTTTTCCAGGTTTATCCATGCCGTGCCCAGAGCCGGGACTCTTCCGTTGATGGAAGCCCAAAAGCTGTTGGTTGCCCGTTGGTTGTTAGGATCCATATAAAGGGCTTTTCGGAAAGAGGCTTCCGCATCCCTGAAGAGACCCAGCAGGCTATAGCTTTCTCCCATGCCGACATAAGGTTCCGCCCAAAAGGGGAAGGCTGTGGCTGTTTGGGAGTAAAACTGGATTGCGAACTGGTAGCGTCCTTCTTTCTGATAGAGCCTGGCCAAGCGGATATGTTCCTCTCCCACAACCAGGATTTTATCTATTTCTTCGTTGGCTGGAAGGAATGCCGGATTTAACTGCAAGGTCTTTCGGAAGTATTGGTGAGCCTCCCCATAATTTTTTTCTAATGCCCTTTGTTGGCCGATGATAAAATAGGGGTAGTACCAATCCGGAAATTTCTGGATGATATCCTTCAGGGTGTTATTCCATTTGAGTGCCTCGAAAGCCGGCACGTCTTCGCCCAAAGCGATGTAGCAGGCAGACAGTCCTTCCCATGCCTCTTTCGATTTCGGGTCGATTCCCAACCATTTCTTATACTGTTCGATGGACCGGCTGATTTCACCCGTCTTGTAGTAGCACCAGGCCAGTCCCTTGTACACCTCGGTTTCCCGGGGATAGTGTCTTCCGTAGTTCAGGAAGGCTTTTTCTGCCTTGGAGTATTCTTCCAACTGATAATAGCTCCACGCCACCATTCTCAATGCTTCATGGTTGGAGGGCTCCTCAATCAACACCTTTTGGTGCTTCGCAAGGTTTTCATTATGGTTTTTAGGGTCTTTGGAAAAAAAATCCTTGGTTGCGGCAAATTTCTTCTTGAGAGGCGAACTCGTATTGCAACCTGTAAGTACTACGAAGGAAAAAAAGAGAAGCTGGAGTATGCAAAAGAAGCGTGTAAGAATTCTTTTCATATTAAGGGCACGAAAAAGATTTTTTTCTCAAAATAAGAAATTTCATTATAATAACATTAATCTTCCGTAAGGATAAAGGGCATTTACGGACTTTGAAATATTCTTTAATTATGGGATAAGAACATGGAAATTTAATCAAAAGGTTGATTTTTTTCTCAAAGAGGTTTATCCTTATACTCACTGATAGTTGAAACTGCTCAAAAAGCATCCTAACTTAATAGTAATTAAACTTATAGAGAAATGAGGTGAACCGCAATTGATGGTAAAGGTTGAGAACAACCGTGTGGAACATGCTTTGAGAATACTGAAAAGACAATTGCAAAAAGAGGGCTTTTTTAAAGAATTACAGAAACGAAGGAGCTATGAAAAACCCTCTGAAAGAAGAAAACGTAAGTTCGCTGAAGCGGTCAAAAGATCAAGAAAAACGGATGTGACCCCTTAGCAGCCTGATTAAAGAAAATCATACTTATTTTGAACGAGGACGGGCAGGAAAAGCACCTGCCCGTTTTTTTGTGTTTTTTCCGGCTATTTTCTTTAAAAAACCGTGTTTTTTGTATAGGCCACCACCCAGGTCTGCCCAGGTGGTGGCCTTTGCAAAATTGCTTTTACTTCGTGAACGTTTACAAAGATTCAATCTATTTCGATTCTGAAATGTAGGGAGAGAAATTGTCCAAAGGGAAAGTCATACTATCCGGTTCCGGTCCAGGAGATCCAGGTCTCCTGACCATCAAGGCCAGGGAAGCAATCGAAAAGGCGGAAGTCCTGATCTACGACTACCTCGCCAATCCGAAATTCGTCGAATACGCCCCCAAAGAGGCCGAAGTTTATTACGTAGGCAAGATGGGCGGCGACCACACCCTTCCCCAGGATGAGATCAATAAACTGATCATCCGCAAGGCGGAGGAGGGGAAAACAGTGGTTCGGCTTAAGGGCGGTGATCCCTATATTTTCGGACGTGGAGGAGAAGAGGCCGAAGAACTGGCTGACAAGGGAATTCCTTTTGAAATCATCCCCGGTGTCACCGCCGGAGGCGCGGCCACCGCTTATGCGGGAATCCCCCTGACCCACAGGGACTTCACCTCCACCATGGCCTTCATCACCGGTCACGAAGACCCCACCAAGAAAGAGACCAATATTGAGTGGGACAAAATCGCCACTGGAATTGGAACCCTTGTTTTCTACATGGGGATCAAAAACCTCCCGAATATTGTTGAGAACCTGGTCAAAAACGGGCGCTCCCCGGATACCCCGGCGGCCGTCATCAGATGGGGAACCACCCCTCGCCAAAAGACCGTTGTGGGGACCCTTAAAAATATCGCCCAACTGGTTAAAGAAGCTGGCATCAAGCCTCCGGCCATCACGGTGGTGGGAGAGGTGATCGGCCTGAAGAAAAAGCTGGATTGGTTCGAAACGAGGCCGCTTTTTGGGAAAAACATCATTGTCACCAGGGCGCGGGAACAGGCCAGCGATTTTGCCGAACTACTCAATTCTCAAGGCGCCAATGCCATCCAGTTCCCCACCATCGATATCGTCCCCCCGGCCAGTTGGGAAGCCCTGGACAAGGCCATCGAAAACCTGGAAGATTACCACTGGATCATTTTCACCAGCATCAACGGGGTCTCCTATTTCGTAGATCGATTGAAACACCACAAGAAAGACATCCGCGATCTGAAGGGGATCAAAATTTGCGCCATCGGACCCAAGACCGCTGAAGGCATAGAAAAATTTGGAATTCGAGTGGACTTCCTCCCCACCGAATATCGGGCAGAAGGGATCATCGAAGGAATGCGGGAAAAGGATTTGAAGGGAAAGAAGCTTCTTCTGCCCAGGGCCAAAGAGGCGAGGGAAATTTTACCGGAAAAACTTTCCGAGGCCGGCGCAGAGGTGCATGTGGTGGAGGCATATCAAGCTGTGAAGCCCGATGGAGATCGGGAGGAAGTCAGAACCATGATGCAAAATGGAGAAATCCATATGGCCACTTTCGCTTCTTCTTCCACGGTAAGGAATTTTCTGGAGATGTTTGAAGAGGGGGAAGGGGTGGAGCTTCTGAAGAAGACCACCGTGGCCTGCATCGGACCCATCACAGAAAAAACGGCGAAGGAAAACGGATTAAACCCCGTCGTGGTCCCGGAAAAATATACGCTGGATTCCATGGTGGATGAGATTGTCCGGCATTTTACCGAGGGAGGATAGAAAGAGATGCAAGGTAAGAAAAATATTCATAAAACCCAGGGGATTGACCTTTACCTTTCCCATCCAGTTGATGTGGAGAGCCAATGGATCGGCCAGGATGAGATCATCCGGCAGCTCTTGGCCTGCTGGTTGGTGGTGGACGAGAAAGACCTCCCCTTAACGCCTAAGATCATTGGACTCCCCGGCCTGGGAAAGACCACCCTTGCCATGGCGGGAGCCAGATTAAGGAAACAGGAACTGTATATCTACCAGTGTACCAGCGACACCCGGCCCGACGACCTTTTGATCACCCCGGTACTTTCCGATCAGGGGAAGATTTCCTATCATGCCTCCTCGCTCATGACCGCTGTGATCCGGGGCGGAATATGCATACTGGACGAAGGGAACCGGATGAACGAAAAATCCTGGGCATCCCTGGCGCCCTTGCTGGATCACCGGAGATACGTGGAGTCGGTAGTAGCGGGCGTTACCATCAAGGCCCACCCGGAGTTCCGTTGCTGCGTCACCATGAACGACGATGAGTCCACCTTCGAGATTCCGGATTACATCTTGTCCCGATTGCAGCCGTCCTTGAAAATCGGGTTCCCCACGCGGCAGGACGAAATGTCCATCTTGAAATACCATTTGCCCTTTGCTGAGTCAGAAATGTTGCAGATCACAGTGGATTTCCTCCAGAGAGCCCATCAACTGGAACTGGATTTTTCTCCCAGGGACGGGATTCATCTGCTGCGGTATAGTCTGAAGAGGTTATCTCAGGATTTGGATCACCCTTTGTCGCAGGACGAGGTCTGGCGTGAGGCGTTGGTGAACATCCTGGGGGAAGAGGCCTTGGATCTGGACAAGACGGCGGAAAAGAAAAAACAGACTTTTGGTGGTGGCCAGGACAACTTTGCTCCGGGACTCGGCGACTTCTTCTTTGATCCCGAAAGCCCCCTCAATCCCGACAGGATTGTCAGGGGGTAGATGGTACAACAACCGCTATAAACTTAGGTAAAACTAAAATCAAGTCTCTGATCTTTTAATCCGAATTTTCAATGGCTCAATTATTATCACATTCCCCTTATAATCTTCCTCATTTAGCTGCCTTAACCCTTCTAAAAGCTTTTGGTTAATTTTTAAAGTTGGCATTTCATTGGGAAAATGGGCAACAACAATGCCTGCATGTTTTCCTAATGGAAACCGTTGTACATTACCAAAACCTCGATCACCCGTAAGAACTACAGCTCCATTTTGCTGCGCAAACTCATAAACTCTTTCATCAGCCACACCTCGAAGACCATAATCCCGAACATCCAAAACCTCATATCCGTGCTCTTTAAGAATAATTCCAATGGAACGCGGCATGTCTTCATCAATAACAAATTTAGGCATTTCCCCCTACCAATTTGATTTCTTCTGTTGATATAGTTTTAGCAGCATAATCAAGAACTGCTAAAATATCCTCATGCATGATTTCATACTCCTTCATAACTTCCTGGTATGTCATTCCTCCAGCAAGTTTGCCTAAAATGAGGTCAACTGGAACACGAGTTCCTTTAATTACTGGCTTGCCAAAATGAATATGATCATCCACAACTATTTTTGGGGCTATTTCCATCATATTTCCTTTCCATATTTATAATGAATAATGATTGATGTACATAACGTTTAAATCAGCAGTACGGTTTTTTTGTGGCCTCTGATTTTAGTTGCTTTTTTTTTTGATTTGCTTCATTGGAGTGCCGTCTTTTTCAGTGAAAGAGATATTTTCGCCATGAGCGCGACAAATATCAGCTAAATCATGTGAAAGTTTTTCCCCCAAGCGGGTTGTTCAAATGTTTGTTCGAATTTTTTTGAGAGATTTCTTACATACTTTTCAATACGGAGATGATGATTGCATCTAATAAAGTCTATCCGAATTGCCTTATTTAAAAACTCAAAACCCTCTTTAGACTTAGCTTTTTTTAATTGATTGTTAAAGCCATTGCGAAATATCTGGTAATTATTAAATAATTCGGATAATTCTTTAATCAGATCTTTTTCCAACTCTGGACAAAAAAACCACTTTGAAGGTTCTTCAAAACTTTTATAGAGATTAGACTTATTGTCATTTATTAATGAAATTACCTTTGACAGCTGTAATGGAGCTTTCAAGTCATGTTTTATTGAAGACTCACTGACAAAAAATGACTCTGTTCCTTCAGTCATTTCCAACAGCTTTATCTCCCACTCTGCTGGAGCCATCCCACAATCGTGCAAAAATGCAGAAATATGAAGAAAAAACAGCTCATAGGTTGAAAGCTTACCAACCTGCTCTTCACCAAGTAATTCTTCTATGTTCTGTATAACCTTCTCACTATGTGATTCATCGTGCAGATCAAATTCCGGCAATATCGATCCGACACGTCTTAGGTGATTTCTTGCTTGTTTTTCGATATCATCTGCAAGTGAATAGAGCTTTAGCTCAATTTTAACTTTTTCATCTTTTTGGTGCTTCACTTCGCTTTTTAAGAATATTGACAATTTTCATTATAGGATTTGGTGGAAAATGAATGTTGACGTAAATTTTCCTCCAAAAGGGCTCAAAAGACAATATAAATGATTATTAAAAAATCTTCAAATATTTTTTCAAAAAAGTGCCTTTTGGCGGCGGATAGGACAACTTCGCTCTGGGCCTGGGCGACTTTTTCTTTGATCCGAAAGCCCCCTCAACCCCGACAGGATTGTCAGGGGATAGGCAGTACTCTTCGTACCCAGCTGGGGTCACCAACTATCAAGCCTGCTTTTGGCTTATGTTGTTTGCGCATAAGTCATCAGCAGACCTCAACGATACTTTGAAAGGTTAAACAACTTCCTGCTTTTACTTCTATTGACTTATTATTTTTAACAAGTTATGCTTTTTGATAATGTGGAACATAAAAGAACATCGTGATATTTCTAAGACTTGTAAAAAAGTACCAATACAAGTTGTTAAGAAATATGAACTCTGGAAATACATCGTTCGTAGACATGGACCTGATAAATTACGTGAATTTCCGGGATTTCATGATGAAAAACTAACCGGAAAGCGAAAAAAACAACGATCTTCACGGCTTAGTTTAAAATATCGAGTTATTTATATGGTAAAACAGGATATAGTTACAGTCTCTGTTCTGGAAATAAATCCTCATAAATATTAGGAGCGGATATGGCACAAAAAAAAGATAGCGATTTTGTTCCATCAAGGGCTCATGCCCCATTGACCACTGGAGAAGTAATAAAGATGCTTCGTGAATTAAAAGGCTGGACACAAGAAAAGTTGTCGGAACTTTCCGGGATAAGCACCACGAATATCAGTCTTTTAGAAAACGGGAAAGTGGAAATTGGGAAAAAACGAGCGGTGAAGCTTGCAAACGCCTTTGGTTTGCACCCCGCCATAATCATGTTTCCCGAGTACGAAAGGAATGAAAGAAAAAAGGCGGCTTGATATTGAAAGCAGTGCGGAATGGTGGGAGCGGGTGCGGCCACGCCCAACGGACACGGGAAAAAGGTATTTTAATTCTTTTAACCCTGAACATAGAACCCTTGAACGTTTAACCTGAGCAGCGAATTTCTACGATCTTTTCTTGTTACTCGTTACTTGTCACTGCCTTACGTTAAGGCAATGCGTGAGTTCTATGAAAAGATATGCCGGAAAAGGAAGGGGAAAGGTCTTTTTCAACGGTCTCTTCAGCGTCACGGGCCGATTTGAAGAGATTTTCAACGGTATTTCCAATGCTTTCAGCTAACTTACCGGGAATGCTCTTGGTTCCGCATTTGGGGCAAATATAAGCCGACACATCTTCAACATCCGCGTAAAACTCCTCCCTTTCAAAATGAAGGGTAGTTTTTTTTAATTCCATGATGGTTTTGCATTCAGGGCAAGGTTTATTTGTTTTCATTTTTATTCCGAATAGTTGTTATGTCCATGAAATTTTTCTCTATGTTCTTCGTTCTCGGTCTATCCTCCAACCTCTCACTTCTTTTGGACCTAATGGTCAGAAGAGCTGCAGCACTTTTTATATTTTTTCCCGCTATTGCATGGACAGGGATCATTTATTCCAACCCGTGGTCCCTGCCTGACTGTCTTGTCTTCCATGAATTTTTCCATTTTTATGTATTTCCTCACCTTCTCGGGTAATTTCTGAATCACTTCCGACGCGAGGCTTTGAAATTTATGTAATCCCATTTTTTTTCGGATACGCCAAATATAATTCTCCGGCTTTGCCGTTTTCATTTCGACTTGGGATTTAAGGGCAATTGATTTCAATAAATGCTCCAAGGATCTATGATAATTCTTGGTTTCAAAGTACACCGCTCCAAGATTATGAAAGGAGGTGGCAATTCCCTCTTTCTCTCCTATATCTTCACTGATTTTCAGGCTTTGCTTGAATTTTTCCATGGCAGCATCCAAGTCTCCTTTATTATGAAAAACATTCCCAATATTGCCTAAAATATTGCCTGTTAAAAGATCTAACTCCATACCGGACAAGGGTAAACTTCATACGATACGCGGACGATTTCATAGTTACCGCTAAATCAAAGAAGTTGTTAGAGGAGGTAATAAAACCTGAAATTGAGAGGTTCCTTAGGGAACGGAGATTAGAGCTATCCCCGGAGAAGACCATAATCACACATATCAAGAAAGATGGATTTACGTTCCTAGGGCAAACCTTCTTAAAAACCGGTAATAAATTACGAATTACCCCAGCCAAAGAGGGAATAGAAAACCTCACCAAGAAGGTCGGAACAATAATCCGTGATCATCAGAATAAGCCAATGGAAGCTTTGGTTAAAGCCTTGAATCCAGTATTAAGAGGATGGGCTAATTACCATCGACATGTAGTATTTCCTATGGCATTCTACCGTATCGACACATACGTCTACTGGCAACTTTGGCGTATGTTGAGGAGAAGGCATTCAAGTAAATCCAAAACGTGGTTGTTCAAGAAGTATTGGACTGCCACTGGAAGAAATCATGTCCTCTCTTTCTTTTCTAAATACAAAAAGAAATTTCGACTTCTTCAGATCATTCGGGTAAGCTCAATAAAACTTAGCAAAAATCTAAGAATAAGAATTAATGCGAATCCATATATGCCGGAATACAGTTCTTATTTCTGATGTAGAAGAAATATCAAAGGGTCGAAACTCATGGGAGGATTCTCAAATCAGGGAAACATATATTCTGAAATGAAAGCCATAGGGTAAAATAGCCGGGTTGTTCCACAAGAACAACCTTTTGAAATGCTTGAGCCGGATGACGGGAAACTGTCAAGTCCTGGTTCTGAGGGGGCGATCCGGCCGCAAGGCCGGTGAGCTACCCGGTGTGTCAAATCCATGCGATTATTGAGGTTTGGCAGGTGGTAACACACAGTTTGCCATTGGGCATGTATGAGGGGTCACGAATACATCAAAGGAGACGGGTCAAATCCATATCACGAACCTGGTGCAAGAGATTGGAATCTGGAGCTTCTCAGGCAGTCCCGTTCCCAAGTCATGAGACTGGAAACGAGAGAGTTAAACCGGGAACCGTGAACGCTTACCGGAATTTACTGCGACAACTTCTTGCCGGTAAGTTCCAGAACTGACTCTTTGAAGAACTCCATATCGATGAGGGTATTCTTGCAAGGGCCTTCGGGCCTCTTGTTGGGGATGGCGATGACGGGAATCTTGGGGGCAACATCCTGCAGTCCGCTCAGAAGGTCACGCTCGCAAGCCACGGCGATGATGGCCCTGGGCTTCAAATCCACGATCATTTTCCTGGCAGCGCTGCCTCCCGTAGCAGTAAAAGATTTACAGTGGTTCTCTTCTACAACCTCTTGAATTCTTTTCCTCTCCGCCTTTTCTATGCATCTCGGCAGAAGCACCAGGACATTTTCCGGCTTCACCACATTGGAACTCGTTTTCACCAGGATGTTGTTGATTTTAATGAAGGAGTTGCCCATGCGGTCCCTGGAAATCCCGAACCGGTTGCCGATACGGATGGCCAGGGGGACCAGAAAAGAAAAAAGGAAGCTTTTTTGGACGCAAGAGGATAAATAACCCTTTTCCGTGAGGACGGTAATGGTAATGGATAGGAGGAGGAAGGCCAAGAGAACCAAGCCGATGATGATCCCTCCTCCAATGACAAGGGGAAGGAAGGAATGAAACTGTTCCAACCTGGGAGTGATCATGTACCAAACGAACAGGCTAATGACCGAAATAACAGCGCCAGTGGCAAAGGCAAAAAGGAGGAAGGTGGATTTCTCCTCTTCCACCATATCATCCCCGGCACCGCCGTCCCAATCTTCCCACTCGTCTCCTAACTTTCGATCCGGTTTTGCCGCCTTGGGCTCCATTTTTTCCTGAGTCTTTTTC
>JAJDAS010000227.1 GCA_029261755.1 Nitrospinia bacterium | reverse complement strand
TTTATATATCCCGTATTTCCATATTAATTCAATCCACTTTCTGGGTAAAAGCAAAATTAACTTATATAGCATAGCAATTTTGACCTGATCTTTAGATTTTTTTTCATCAATAATATTACCCTTGTAAAGCACTTCTCCCACCATTTCATTCTTTAAAAATTTTGAAAATTGTTCCCGGCTGATAAATCCATTATCAAAGGCGTATTGCGTAATGTCGCAGGCAGGATTGTAAAGAAGAAAGCAAATGACTATCTCATCGATATCATTATCTAAGAAAAAATCCAAGTTCTCTTTCATATGGCTTAGGGTTTCTCCTGGTAAATTTAATATGACATCTAATGAACAATCAACGCCATTCTGTTTTAGAGCATTAATAGCTTTTGAAACAAGATGTTTGGGTTCATTCCTCCGTAAGACATTTTTTTTATAATCATAGTTGGCAGTTTGAAATCCCATGTAAACGCATTTACATCCGGATTCGAAAAGTAATTTAGCTTTCGTTTTGTTTAAAGAAGAAGGAAAAGCAATACAATTATAGGGCAAATGAACCTCATTTTTATACATTCGAGCGAATTCGGCCAGCCATTCAGTTGTAGTAATAAAAAAATCATCCAGAAAAAAAATTTGTTTATAGTTGTAAATTTGCACAGCTTCCTTAATTTCGTTTATGACCATAGCCACACTTCTTTTTCTGATTTTTTTCAAACCCTTTTCATTTGTCACACTTGTAAATGCCCCTGCTGAGCAAAATGTACAAGACATAACGCATCCTCGGCTTGTTAGCATGGGTAGGATAGGACTAGAGTTTCCCGTGTATAAACTTTTATCAAAATAGGGTACCGAGTCGATGTCACGCACGAAAGAGGAGTGCTCGTTAAAAACAACCTTTCCATTTGAATCACGGTAGACAATGTTTGGAATATCAGAAAAATTTTTAGATCCAATATTTTCAACAAGGTTTAAAATTACATTTTCCGCTTCCCCCCTAACTAAAACATCACAACAGGTATTTTGCATGAAAAGATCAGGTTTTAAGGTAGGAAGCACTCCCCCCACTACAATGGGAATATCAGTTCTGTTTTTTAAAAAAGCGGAAAACTCCTTGTAAAACAAATAATTTGCACTGAAAACAGAAAACCCGATAATATCAGGTTTTTCGTTGACCACGGCGCTGAAGATTTTGTCATAAGAAAAATATTTTCCCGGTTTTTGATATAGGTCAATCCCGTGCAATTTTGAAAATAAATAGTTATGGAGTTTTACTTCATGTTTTGCCTGTTTCAATATTGCGGAAATATAAGAAACACCCATATTAATTTTAAAGTTATCAATAAATAATATTTTCATAACAGGAAATTTGCTTAATATTCCACAAAAAAAGAAAGCCCTATGGTCGTAAAAAGCGTAGTTCTATAGCCCCCATTTTCACTTCGACGCACAACAGGTACTATAGCCAAAGTGGCCGATCCCTTCAAATTCAACATTGCTAAAACCGTTCTACAACACGAATGTTCTAAACTCATAATAACTTTTTCTCTTGTTTCCAGGCAAGGAGAGGCAAAGCTCGAAAAAAAAACAATCCAAGGTTCTTGGTTTCTTGGTAGCTGTCGTCTTTCATAGTTTCCACGGTCCCCATTCAAATTTGGTTTTAGGGCTTCCTTCGTTTTCAGCTTCCTTGAGCTTGCCGCTTAATTCGGCCAAATCGTATTATTTTTCTTAAAGTTTTTCGAGGGCATCCTTGGTCCGTTTCTTTTTTTCAGATGAATATATCCAATAGATTTTGTAGCTATCGCCTATAGTCTCATTCTCACAGCATAGCAAGGAGCTTTCTAATTATTTTCCAACAATGGGCTTTATTCTTATCCATGCCGATTATTATAAATTTTCTTGATAATAAAAGATATTTGATCGAGAATTTCCAGGGCCAGGTTTCCATAGAGGGGGAGACAAAGCACACTTTCAGAAACTTTTTTGGCAATCGAGAGGTTCTCTTTTCGCGCCGAGGGCAAATGGGAATAGCAGGGGTAGTCACTGCAAAGAGGATAAAAATATTTTCTCGAAAAAACATTAAACTTTTTTAGCTCTTCGTATAGAGTCGACCGATTTTCCCCAAACTCTTTTTCATTAACCAGAATAGGAAAACTTGAGTAGTTATGTTCCACCATGGGGTTATCTATTGAAAGGCCAATACCAGGAACATCTTTGAGGTTTTCTCTGTATAGTTCCGTAATTGTTTTTCTTTTTTCCACCTCATTATCCACCATCTCTAATTGCAAAATACCATATGCGGCTTGCAACTCGTTCATTTTCCCATTAATTCCAGGAAAAACAACATTTTCTTCGTCCGCGATACCGAAGTTTTTTAACAGGTCTATTTTTTTTTTAAGCTCAGGAGATTTTGTAATTAGGGCTCCGCCTTCCAGGGTATTGAAATGCTTTGTGGCATGAAAACTTAGCATTGAAAGATCTCCCCAGTCGGTAACCGGCCTGTTATTTAATTTAACTCCGAAGGCATGGGCCGCATCGTAAACAACTTTTAATTGGTGTTTTTCTGCAAGTTCACTAATTTTTTCCACATCACAAGGGTATCCAAAGACATGGACAGGCAGTATGGCCTTGGTTTTCTCCGTAATATGTTTTTCAATCTGGTCCGCATCAATATTGAATGTTTTCTCGTTGATATCGCAAAAAACAGGGGTCAGATTGTTCCATGATAACACATGCAGCGTTGCTGGAAAGGTAAAGGGAGTTGTAATAACTTCCCCTTCGGTCAAGTCCAACGCCTTTAGGGCAAGCAGCAAGGCCATGGTTCCATTGCAAAAAAGGCTGCAATTTTCGCTTCCAAGGTAGCTATTTAACTTATTTTCTAAAACTTGATGGAATTTTCCGGAGTTAGTTAACCATTTTGACTCCCAAACCTCTTCAAGATATATTTTAAATTCACCTAAATCAGGCAAGGTTGGTTGCGTTACATAAACGGGGTGAGGCAGTTTGTAGTTTTTTACTAAATTTTTAATATTCATAAAATAAATACTTTAGGGAAAAAAACCTTGAAAATAGGTTCAGCCAAGCTTCAATTTTACCCAAATTGCTTGATATTTACAAATATTGGACTGAAAAGAAAAATTACTTGTTTTTTTTATAAGGAAATGGAAAATCTGACTTGGCAAGACTGGTCCGCAACTATTAAAAACCGGAAGGAGCTTCTTGTTGCCCCTTAATTTCTTTAAGGAGGTCGGCTGGGGACAAAATCCGAATACCATCCCAATGCCCGAGGTCAAGGAGGTGGGAATCTCCAGACACAATCACATCTGCGCAAGCTGCCAAAGCGCACTCCAAGATGATGTTGTCATCAGGGTCTTCTGTAATTGCTCTGATTCTTCTCTTTGGCGTGACGACCTGGCAAAGGTGGTGGAGTTCTTCAATCAGCGTGAGCGCCTGGTGAGGTGAGAGGTCAAATTTCGGCCTCTGCAAGACATCGCGTATTTCGTCCAAAATCGGCAAAGACGTGAAGCTCTGTATAGAGCCATTGAGGGCCTGCTCGATAAGTTGGGACGGAGGGCCACCAAAGAGAAACCCGGAGATGATGACGTTGGAATCAAATACGATTCGCGGAACGCTCATTGAGGCGATGCCTTGCTCTTACGATATGCCTTGATTTCTTTGGTTACATCTTCCGGCGTAAGGCCCTTGCTGTCGGCAACCAGCTGTCCCAGGGCAAATACGTTGGCCCAACGCTGTTTGCGTTGGATGTATGCCCGGGCCGCTTCCCGTAGGAATTCTGAACGACTGCGCGATTCCATTCGCGCAACTTGATCAATGTCGCGAAGAAGGCTTTCTTGAAACGATATGTTGACTGTGGTTGTGCGCATACGGGACGTCCTTTCTGCAATCAATATACAAAGCTTGTATGTTCTATGTCAATTAAATATTTCTCTCTCGCACGGAGCCTGTCTCCTTTTTGCTATCCTTTGTCCCCTACGATATCCGCTCACGGATTCAAAATTTTCAAATAACTTATCTCAATCCACATCCACACCCGCTAAAAAATTGTCCAATGCCTCCGTCATATCAGAATAACGGGGGTTGTAGGTAAGCCTTCGCATGGTATGCTTTTGCATATTCTCCGGGTTGGTCTCTCCTTGCCAAATCTCCGAATCTTCCAAACATTCCCGCCTTTTCTCCTCTTCATCCACATAATGCAGGCAGTTCTTATACTCTCCTTTTCTTCCATAATGGGGATCATCCGGGGGAAAGGGGATGGAAACATGGGAATAATCCAGGATTTTTCCCTCCGGATCAGAGCTTTTTTTAGGGATCATTCTTCCGTCCCCGCCCTCCCCTGCTCTTTTGGTATCTTTCCCAAACAAAACCATTCGGCTCTTGTCAGAAGTGGCAAATTTCCTGAAAACATCCACTGTTTTCCGAGAATCCACCGTGCCGTCCTCCATGGTCGCCACGCAAAAAACCGGCATGGAAAGCCGCTTTCCTTCTTCCAGTAGCCGGTCTGTCTCTTGTGCCAAAGCATGAATCTGGGCTATGGAGTTCATGGGAAACGACTCATATTTCGCGAAATCTTTGTCGGCATGGACCACAAACCAAGCTTTGAAGAATCGCAGGTGTTGCGCAAATCCGGCAAACGGACTCTTTAAACCCAAAGCCGGGGCCAATAGGATGAGTCCACGAAGTTCTGGATCTTTCAGCGCCTGGTGAACACTCAAAGCCCCGCCTGTGGAAAAACCGCCTACATAGAGCTTTTCTACGCTAAGTTTTAGCCGATGGGTCCCGTATTCCACGGCCTTCACCCACTCCCGGTAATCCGATCTCAGCAGGGCGCCGGGAACGGTTCCATGCCCTGGCAGCAATATGGACCGCACCAGAAAGCAGTTTGATTGAAAATGACGGGCAATGGGTTTGGTAAAGTAAGGTGAGTCCGACAGCCCGTGGATCAACAAAATTCCCTTTTCCCACTTTCCATTGCCGGGTTGGGAGCACTTTTGTTCATCCGGCTTTAACTCAAAAGGACTGTTGGCGTCCAACACCTTTTCTTTGTTATGGCGGGTGATATCCCGCCTGTTTTTTTCAATCACCTTGCGGGTTTTCCTGACATATTCTGCAAAAGGCGTTTCCATGCTAAAGGAAAAAACGGCATTTTTACCGGACTCCTGAAGGCGGGGAGGCGGAGTGTCGCAACCAACAAAAAAGCAACTCAGGGAAAAAAATAAGATTCGCAAAACGAAGAGCGATTTGCTTTGGGGATGGAGTTTCAAATGGGTGGTCATGGAGAGGGAGCGTTCATTTTGTATGTACCTCTTGGGGGAAGGAGGCCAACATCTCTTGCAAAAACATCAAGCCGGTTAGCGGTTCCCGTTCCTAAGTGATTTTTTACCAATGAACGAAGATCATCATATTTAAGTCCTTCAACCATCAAAAGTGATTTCGCATCTTGATCATCTTTGGGCTCACCTGAAACTAATTTCATTGTAACCAGATAGTGTAAACTCACAACAGGCACGATTTTGCCAAGAATTTCCACATCTTGCCTTGCGTTTTCGATGGCTTCTCTAAAAAGAAAATCCAGTCCATCTACCCTTCGATCAATAAAATCTACAACCAAATCATCTTCTCTTACCGCCACGCCTCCAATAGTTAATGGATGCGTTTTTATTCCTTTTTGCCTGAGGGCTTCCTCAATTTTAGATGAGTCTTTAGTTAAAATGGCGAAGTCAACATCTTTAGTAAATTGTTGGCGGTCTGTTGGAAGGTAGACCCATGTTGCGACTCTACCAATCAGTGCAAAATCTTGAACTCCGATTTCCTGAAGGAAATCGATGGCGGATTTAAGAGAAGGATTAGGATCAAAGGAAGGTATTTGCTGAATTACCATAATATCGGCTCGTTTGGGTTAAATGTCTGTAAGAACTAGTTTAAGTAATTGAGATTACGAGTTATCACCATTCTTGATCAAAATACTTACGATATATCAGACGACATGCTGATTATGTGCTTTTTTACCCATATAGTAAATTTGTCTCGACCCAAATTACCAGCAGCGAGATCAAGTAATATTTTTTATTGCTGATTCTAAAACACCAAGGTCTCTTACACCACCTATGCCACCAGAAGCCGCAATTACTTCTTTATGCAGAGCAAGTATTTCAGCTAATGAGAGGTAACGCATTATGCCAGTCGTTTATATAATTCTTGGTTTTTTTTCAATACTTTTTTAACGGCTTCATTAAATTCCGCTTCTGGCTGAGAAATTAGGTCCTTAATAGTGGCTGTCACAAATTGCGCTAGTTTTAAACCATGGCTTTCAGCCTTTTTTTTAGCTATTGAACTTTTTCATCTTCCAATGTCAATGTAATAGTAGTCATAATAACTGCTCCTATTTACAAGTATGCTTCTAATTAATTATAATACAATCAAGGTAGAACAGTCAGTCTCCCGGCTGCCCCCTCACAGATCCCGGCGTGCGGAATTACCGCACCGGGCTCCTCGAAACTGCTCGCTTACGCGCTGGCTTTAGCCCACAAGAAG
>JAJDAS010000226.1 GCA_029261755.1 Nitrospinia bacterium | reverse complement strand
GTTAAGAAAGAAGATAGATCTTTTGGAGACCTGCCAAAACCCATAATTGAAATTTTCAACCGAAGCCTTCTGATCTTAAGAACTCAGATAGACAACAGGGGGGCAATCATCGCGGCAAACGATTCAGATATAGTCCGTTTTGGAAGAGATACCTATTCTTACATGTGGGGGCGCGATGGCGCTTTCGTGGCCGCTGCGTTGGCAAAGGCCGGTTACTCGCATGTGTGTATGAAATTTTTTGAGTTTTGCACCCGTGTTCTTTCAGAGGAAGGATATCTTTACCAGCATTACAATCCTGATGAATCACTGGCCAGCAACTGGCACCCCTGGATCGTAGATGGAAAAGCGGTGCTCCCGATACAGGAGGACTCCACTGCTTTGCTTCTCTGGGCACTCTGGATGCATTTTGAAAGTTCAAAAGACATAGAATTCATCAGACCTCTCTATGACAAGCTTATTAAAAAATCCGCCGACTTTATGGTAACTAACCGCGATGCTGAGACTAAACTGCCTACCCCCTGCTATGATCTCTGGGAAGAGCGTTTCGGGGTTCACACTTACACTGTGGCATCAGTGATTACCGGTCTCAGGGCGGCGGGGAATTTTGCAAGACTCTTTCAGGATGCCTCATTAGCGGAGAAATATGACAAAACGGCCGAAGAAATAAAAAAGGGGCTTGAGAAGTATTTGTACCATGAGGGACTGAAAAGGTATGCTCGTTCCGGTTACAGAAAAGGCAAAGGATATGAACTGGATGAAGTGATAGATGTCAGTTTGTCGGCGCTCGTTGTCCTGGGAGTATTGCCTCCCAAAGATCCGAGAATGGTTGAGACAATGGATGCCATCCACCATCAATTATGGCTCAACACCTCTGTTGAAGGCTGCGCCCGGTACCAGAATGACGTTTACCATCGCCCGGATGACAGCCCGGAGGGAATTCCCGGCAACCCCTGGTTTATTTCAACCCTTTGGTTGGGAGAGTATTTTATTTCCCGCGCCGAAAGTCTTCAGGAACTTCGCAAGGCCATCCCTTACCTTGAATGGTGCGTGAAAAATGCGCTTCCTTCCGGTGTGCTTGCAGAGCAGGTGCATCCTGTAAACCGATCTCCCCTTTCTGTTTTACCGCTTACATGGAGCCATTCCTCTTTTGTGTGGACAGTGTTGCAATACACCGAAAAGCTTAATTCATTAAAAAAATGAGATTTTGTCAGCTCGTCCCAAAAAAGTGGCGGAACTATTGGAATCTCCGTATGGCCCTGTAATAGCAAAGGCATTGCATCGATATACGGATATGTGAACAAAAACCGCACTTGCGTTTTGGTATGAACTTAAGGAAGCAGCAGACACTCATTAGTTAATACTTACACACGAATTCTGAGAATTCATCTCTCACAATAGATACATTTTAGATTTCAGATTTGCGGTAGGTTTTTGTTTTAATTTAAAAAAATATACCTCAAATCTAAAATCACCAAATCTAAAATCTAAAATATCTTTTGTTAGACTTGGCGACAAAAAATTCCGAAAGTCCCTACCCCACAAACCTCTTCACCCTTGGATTCAGATCTTCCAGGGTGATGGGCTTGGCGACAAAGTCGTCCGCGCCAAGTTTGAAAGCCTTGTCTCTGGTTTTTATGTTCCCATCCGATGTAACTGCAATCACGGGGATGTTGCTCAGATTTACATCCTTTTTCACAGAGCGTAATAGTTCAAAGCCGTCTATTTCCGGCATCAATAAATCGGTAACGATAAGGTGGATGGGTGTTCTTTTAAGCACCTCCATGGCCTTTTTCCCATTTTCCGCCTCAATAATATCTACATTCAAATTTTGAATGCATAAACTTATAAACTCACTTGTATGCGGATCGTCATCCACTATCAACACTATGGGTTTGACCTTGGGAAGGAGCATGTAAAAGACACTGCCCTTTCCAGGCTCAGATTCAATGACCAAGTCTCCTCCATGGGCCAGCATTATGTCCTTGCTCATTGGAAGACCAAGGCCGGACCCCTTTTCCCCTTGTGTGCCGGGGGTAGTGGTCTGGATTTCGTATTTACATATATCCGGCATCCTTTCAGGTTTAATACCAATTCCGGTATCGGACACGGCTAAAGAAAAGAATTTCCCTTCCTTTTCAAAAATGGTGATTGAGTCTCCTGCATTGCAAAATTTGATGCTATTGGCTATAAGATTTTTAACGACTTCACGTAGCAAGGCCAGGTCACCGTATACCCTGGTCTTTTCCGGCATATGATTTGTCAGTTGGATTTTCTTATTTTCGGCCAAAGGGAGGAATTCTTCAAAGGCATCCACCCACAAAGATTGAACATTGAAAAAATTAAATTTGGGGATAATTTTCCCGGTCCTTAGCCTGGTGAGATTTAAAAGGTCCAGGATAAAGGCCCTCATTCTTTCTCCCGAACGGATAGCAGAGTCCAACATTCTGTATCTTTTGTCGGGACAAGAAAGGGTGTCAAAATGGTCGCGGAAAAGCCTTAAAAAAGAGATCATACTGGCAAGGGGCGCCATTAAATCATGGGAGACCAAGCCCACAAACTTATCCCTTAAACTTGTTTTCTTCTCCGCTAATTCCTTGGCCTCAATTAAATCGACTTCGTTGAGTATTCTTAAGGTTACATTACGGCCAAAAAAGTAAAGCCTTTTTAACTGAATATCCGAGGAAGTGGTCCACTCAATCCATTTATGGGAGCCGTCTTTGCAAAGGCATTTGCTTTCAAAAGTCTGGGCTCCCTCCCCTTTGGCAAGCATTTCCAGCTTCGCCACCGCGACATTGCGCTCAGCCGGATGGAAAACTTCCCAAAAAGGTTTATTGGTAATTTCACTGGCGGAAAAGCCCATAGCCTTTTCAAAGGCCGGATTAACAAGGACAACAGAACCGTCCATCTTAGTGACAGATAAGATATCAATGGAATGCTTAAAAACCCTCTCCATCTCTCCTTTCGAATGACCGGTTTGGTTCGCCATATCCTCTTAATTGAAATTTACAAAATGCTTTTTAATAAAAGGAGAAGTCATTGCTGTGACAAGACCTCCGTAATCCAGGTCATCGCTGGTCGCTGAGGTTGACCGGATTCGCACTCGGTTTCACTTCTATCGACCTGCGGTATACCGAACTCGATTCTGAGGGGAATAAGATACTCATACCGAACTCAAAATTATTTACAGACCCGATCACTGTCCTTCAATGCCAGGTAGAAGAATAAGGGGGTTAGTAATTGGGGAAAGCGACTTTTAAAAGTGAAGGCCCCTATTGTAAAGAGTTAAATCTAAAAAGTCCCCAATTACGTATACTTTTTTATCTTTGTTGTTCTCGACATTACTCATAATGTGGGAAATCACCTGACTTTCTTTTTACCCCACAAGGCGTAGCCTGAAGAAGTGATTTTGTAATCTGGGCCAGGGGATGCTGAGTTGGGAGAATATTCGAGGCATAGCCCGGAAGCTTATCGGCGCGGTCCCTCTGAGCGCCCACCACGTCAAGGAGCCTAGCGTGGTCGAATTTTTGGGTAAGAATGGTAGCCACCTGCGACGCAGATTAACCAATTCCTCTGCAGTCACCAAATTGGTGTAACCGTAGTTCCGCCGAACTTCCACACGAAAGGAACCCGCTCCATCGATGAGTTGACGGTATAGGTTTACACTTCGGTAGACGGCCTGATACTCTCCCTGAGACAGGGATACACCCTGATGCAAAGTCGACTCGCGGAGGATAATCGATCCCCCTTCAGTAAGACGGCTTTTCAAAGCGTTGAGTAGCGCCATAACGTCGTCGTCATTGAGATACATGCACAGACCACCCAGAAAGATCATATCGAAGGGGCCTTCCGGAAGGTCATGCCGACCGTCGCCTTCGAGTATCTTAACATTGGGCAGATGGGCCGTCCTTTCCCTGGCAGCCTTCAACATCAGACTACTTTGCTCGATTCCTATGACAGTCTTATAGCGTCCGGCGAAGATCTCTGACCAGGTTCCTGCCCCACAGCCAACATCAAGCACTCTTCCCGATTCATGCACCGCGCCCAGCCAATCACTGATCGTTCCTGTCTCTTTGTGTAGTCGATATCCGGCCGCACTGGCTGGGAGATTGTACTCATGGGTCATCATGCTGACAGTGGCTGCTGTGCCACCCTTTGCATTATCAAAATATTTCTTGACGGCGGCATCGTCGATCTGTGGTTCTTTGGAGTCCTTATGATTCATCGCTTGATAATTCCTGTAATTTCATTACTATGTGCACCACAGTTTACAGCCATAGATAACTGTCAATCCCAAAACATACACGATAAGAACATAAAACCACCCTCCCGCAAGCTTGGGGGTTCGGATTGGCGCTACATTCAAGGCCGCTATCCCGATACATATGATATATATAATGACTGAAAAAATCGTCTGGCTGAAAATACCCTCAAAGAGAAAGACAAAGGCCAGGATAATACCATTATTGTCAACTGCCATTCCCATATAAGATGAATCGTCGTTCAGGCCGAACACATTGAAATAACTCAATCTTATGGCGCAAGCGGCGATAAGTAGAAATGCGCCTGGCAGGAACAAAGGGCTGAATTTTCCATAGCTCAGGAGAATAATAGCTGGAAGAATTCCAAAACTTACAATATCTATTAACGAATCAAGCTGGCCTCCGAAAGCCCGGGATTCATCAGTTCGCCCCTTCATCCGACGGGCAATAATCCCATCGCCCCAGTCAAAAAGTATCGCCCAGATCAGTCCTATTATTGCGGCAGGGAAATTACCCGGAATTGCGTAGTATATACCGAGCGTCGCGCAAAACAGACCGGCAAGGGAACAGATATTTGGAAGGTCCCGGACAAAAGAAATTAATGTGGGCTGGTGTGATTGTGGGGGTTGGGGGGGGGGCA
>JAJDAS010000225.1 GCA_029261755.1 Nitrospinia bacterium | reverse complement strand
TTGAAAAACAATTTATTTTTTTTGCAAAAGAAATCTTTAAAGGTTGCAAATCCGTAGCAAGAAGATGGTTATCAAATGAGTCTACTTAACAATACCCAAAGTAAATTAGAAGTGAAAAGTAAACTGAAGGTAGTAACTTTTCTCTTGTGTGGAACCGTTTTATTAATTTACCTGTTATTCCCGGCAAAGAACCAAGGTATTGATGCATTAGATTTAGCTTCAAATATGGAAAATGGATCTATCCACCAGCTGTTCCACCCCCACCACCTGCTCTACAATATTTTTGGCAATCAAATATTACGCGCATTTAATCTTTTAGGAATAGAGTCGCCCCCAGCGCTCCATTTAATGGGTGGAGTGAGTTCACTGTTCGGAGCGTTAGGTATATTCATTTTCTTTTTTACTATTTTTCATTTAACCGAATCCTACCTCATCAGTTTAACAACCTCCCTGTTCTTGTCCTTTTCTTATGGTTACTGGTATTTAAGCCTGGTGGCGGAAAGCCATATGATCGCTTTGGTATTTTTAGTAATTTGTTTATATTACTTGGTTAAGATTGATACGCATTTCAAACGTAATTATATAATCTTAATGGCCTTGTCTCATAGTGTAGCCGTATTATTCCACCAGACTCAGGTTCTCTTTATTCTGCCGGTATTAATTTTCTTTGCTTGTAAAAAAGAAAAAAAAGCCGCGCTGGTTTATATCTCAATTGTTTCCGTTTTTGTAGGCTCGGTATATCTATGGGCCGGATATCAAACTGGAAATTTAAACTCTTTGAAAGACTTCCTATTATGGATAACTTCTGACGTTCATGAAGAAGCCGACATTATGGCTTCTTTTGGTATTTTTCAGTTTACAAGTATCCCCTACGCTATGGTTACATTAAGCCGCACTTTCTTTTTTGGAAGTTTTGTAGGCGATTTATTCTTAGACCATATAACCAGTTTTAGCAATATAGCCTTCTTCATTATTTATTTTACCAGTTTGATTATTACCTCCTATTTTCTCTATGCTTTTTTTAGGAATCGGAATAGCATTAAAGAAAGCGGAAAATATATACCATTAATATGCCTTACCTGGATACTTACATATTTTATTTTCTTCGCTTGGTGGTCTCCTTTGCTTATCGATCTTATGCTACCTGTGGTAATCCCTGTTTTAGTTTTATTTTCCATATTTTTAAGCCATTGTAGAGCGAATTATCGGCTTCATATTACACTGGCCTTGATTCTCCTCATCCTCGTATTTTTCAATAATTTTTTTGCTGAAATACTTCCCGCAAGCAAGTTTAAAAACAATGACTCTTATCAACTGGCTTTCACTCTAAATAATTATGTCTCCAAAAACGACCTCGTTGTGCTTGATGACATCATGGTCCAGAACTATTCCAAGTACTATTTCCATAAAGAATTTAGCCTGGCTTTTTTCCCAATCTTGGTCGGTAATTCTGGAAAAGAGTCCAAAAACAGGGCCATGGAAGTTTTGAAAAGAAAAATTGAAAATACATTAAAGGCTGGGGGTAAAGTATTTATTTCGGAAAATGAGATCTATCCCAAGCAGCGAAGACGGTTCAATATTTTCAGCCGCGAGGACTATGATTTTTTTTATAGCGACTATAAAGCTTATCTACAGCCCCTATTCAGCTTCCCTTACAAAGGGGAAAATAGTAAAATGTTTATTCTAATTAAGAAGGATTGAAGGCTGTCATAGAATGACGGTTACATTTTTGGTTTTATGAGGAGATTATGGAATTAAAAAAACTGTGGCATATAATTCTGAATAGAAAATGGATTGCTATCCAGGCGTTTTTGGTTATTACCTTAACAGTGGTAGTGGGAAGTCTCTTGACAACTCCAATCTATCGCAGTTCAGGGAAAATAATTGTTGAGGAGAAGGGGTTGCGCGAATCTCTCCTTTCTACCCTTGGACTAAAAGACATGGCCGAGTCACTCTCTTTAGGAGAAAGCTTTGGAAGTCAGAGAGACCTTATCAAAACCCAGATTGAACTCATTGCTACACAGTCTAATTTGAAAGAGGTAATAAACCAGTTGCAGCTGAAAAATGACGATGGTAACCCTTACAGTCCAGGCCAGATAGGCATAGAAGCCAGTCAAATAGGGAAAACTAACCTGATTCGGTTAAGCACTGATTCTTCAAATCCGGAAAAGGCGGCAAATATCATTAATAAACTTATTGAGGTTCATATTGAAAGCGGCATGGAAAAAAGTAAAAAGGCTTCCAGGTCCATAACTAGTTATATTACCCAACAACAGGAAAATATTGAGAATAATTGGAATTCTGCTATTGATGAATGGGTAAAATTTATGAGTGAAGAGAATATTACGGATATAGACCTGGAAAAGCAGCTTAATCTTCAAAGGTTATCAGAACTGCATAAACTTTGGAAAGAGAATGAAAAAGAAATAAATTCTGTCCAAAGTAAGATAGCAGAGATAAAGAAACAACTTGCTAAGATCAGTAAATACCAAGTGACGTCAAGATCCGCCGAAAAAAACCCCCAGCTACAGGATTTGAAAAAGCAATTAATTGACTTGAACGTTCAATTAGAAAGTGGCAAAACAAAATATACGGCATCTCATCCGGTTGTAATCGATTTGCAAAATCAAATCAGGGCTGTTAGGAATCAATTAAACAATCAGATTAAAAAGACATTTAAGGATGAAGCGGAGACCATCAATCCTTTTTATCAATCCTTAATACAGCAATTAGGAGATAATGAGATACTCCTGGCTGACCTCAAGTCTAAAGACGTAATCCTGCCTAAAACTATAAACGAATATGTTCAAAAGCTTTCAGCTTTTCCTTTGCAGAGCGCTAAATTTCAAAGGCTACTGCTTGAAATAGATATGCAGTCTAAAGCCATGACCTTTTTGTTGGAAAAATCCTATCAAACCAAAATGGCCAGCCTTGTAAAAAGTTCTAATATCAGGCTGGTGGAAGAAGCCCAGGTGCCGGGGCGGCCTATCAAACCAAAGCTGCTGTTAAATACCGTGGCTGCCATGTTTTTAGGACTTTTTTTCGGGCTGGGACTTGTCCTTCTTATGGAATATCTGGACGACACACTGAAAAGCCCGGATGATCTCAAAGAATTTGCGCCAATGCCCTTACTGGGTATTATTCCCAAGTTGAAGAAAGAGGACATTAGCTTAATTTCCGCGATGGATTCCAGAAAACCAATGCCGGAAGCCTACAGAACCATTAAAAATAATATCCGGTTTGGCGCCCTGGATAAGCAGTTAAGAGTTGTTTTAGTCACCAGCGCATTTGCCTCGGAAGGAAAGTCCTTCACCGCCGGCAATCTGGCAATATCCTTCTCCCGTGATAATTTCAAGGTTTTATTGATTGACATTGACTTAAGGAGACCCAGCCTGCATAAACTCTTCAAAGCGGAAAACAAAGCCGGTTTATCTAACTTGATCAGGGACGATAAATTATTAATGAAGGATGTCATTCAAAAAACGGGTATTGAAGGGGTTTATCTCCTTCCCACCGGTCCCCTTCCCCCAAATCCGGATCAGTTCATCGAATCACCCCGTATACCAAAAATCATAGAGAAACTAAAAGAGCGTTTCGATATGCTGATCATAGACACCCCTCCTATTCTCGCCACCCATGACTCAATAATACTATCAAAATATACGGACGCCACCATTGATGTCATAGAAGCCGGGAAAATAACAAGAAAGGCCCTGGCACACACAAAGGAAAGTATGGAAAAGGCAAAAATTCCTTTTATAGGGGTTATCTTCAATAAGTTCGACCAAGACTCCAAGGACAGCTACTACTATTACACCTATTACCACTCAGATGAGAAATGAATGCTGCAAATATTACTGAACAGAGCTAAACGAAAAACCAAAGCATTTCTACAGTCACGCAACATCCCTCTCTTCCAACCTTTACCAAAGATCGTCTTTTTTGTCGTAACCACACGATGCAATATGCGTTGCGTGATGTGTGATGTTGGCATTAACAATCGAGAGAGCCAGTTTTATAAGAACCTGACGGGAGGAGGGAAAAACCTTGATCTCGACCTATCGCGTTCAAAACCTTTCATTGATGAGCTGGGCGACTACAAACCCACCGTCATCTTATGCGCTACCGAGCCGCTCTTGTATGGTAATCTTCATGAACTCATCCGGGAGTTCGTAAAAAGGAATATACGTGTTGAAATGCTGACGAACGGATACCTATTGAAAGAACATGCCGAAGGTCTTATGGAAGATGGACTTTCCGCCATCCATATCTCGTTGGACGGTATTGGCGCTGTTCATGATAATATTCGAGGCATCCCGGGTTGTTATGAGAAGATCATGGAGGGATTGCGTTTTCTCCTTGAAAAGCGGGAAAAATCCTCTCATTCCATTGAAATCAAAATTTCTTATACCATAACCCACCTTAATTATGATCACATCACAACCTTTTACAACACGATGAGATCCTTGGGCTTGGATTGGTTTACATTCTTTTTCCCTGATTTTATAACCAAACAAATGGCGATTGATCACAATGAACTGTACGGCTCATATGATAATGGCGGTTTTCGTTCAACGGAAAGTAATCTCACTGAAGAACATATCAAACAAGTAGATCTTGATACATTATATAAAGAAGTTCAAAACACATATGATCAACCGGGAGTACACTATCTCCCGAACATATATTCAAAAAAAGAGCTGGAAATATATTTTACAAAACATAACCAGTTTATCGGCCGCGATTACTGTAGAGCGCCCTGGGAAACACTAATGGTGACACCGTCGGGAGATGTCCTTCCGGAGAGCCGCTGTTTCCACATAAAGATGGGGAATATCTACGAACAAACCCTTAAAGAAATCTGGTATGGAGAAAAATACAAAAAATTACGTGCTTTCTTCCATAAACACAAATCATTTCCCGTGTGTACTCGTTGCTGTGCTATTTTTGATTTTAATAAGCTGTAGATGAAACTTTTAGTTTTCCATTTTCTCTTATGAAAATCACTCTGATCACACCTACCCCCCCCGATATTAGCGCCTTTGGGGTCCGTAGTTTATCGGCCTACCTTAAAGCCGCCGGATATAGCGTCCAATGCATTTTCTTGCCTGGCGGCATAGAAAACCTGAGAAATGAAAAGGAGTATACCTATCATTACCCGCAAAAAATAATAGATCAAATCCTGGAAATATGCACGGACTCTGACTTAACGGGCCTCTCCTTCATGACTCTTTACTTTGACCGCGCCGTACAGATCACGAAAGCTCTAAAGGAAAAAACTGAAAGCCTCGTTGTATGGGGAGGGGTCCATCCCACCGCCAAGCCCGTAGAGGCTTTGGAGCATGCCGACCTGGTTTGCTGTGGTGAAGGCGAGAACCCTCTGTTGGAACTGGTCAAGAGATTGGAAGGTGGAAAGGACTTCAAAGATATTCCCAATTTATGGGCTAAGGATAAAGGTCAAATTATTCGGAACTCTGATGGACCCATAGTGGAAGATTTGGATACCCTTCCCTTTATCGACTACGACTTAAAAGGACATTATGTCTGTGACCCTTTCCTTGGCGAAATAAAGCCGCTTAATGAGGAGTTACTAAAAAAGGCTCTTCCCCTGATGCCTTACTTTAGCAACAAAACCTTAATCACCTACCGGACCCTTAGTTCCAGAGGCTGTCCCCACAAATGCACTTATTGCGCCAGTAACGCTAAATTGAAACTCAGGCGGAGGAGTGCAGGCAGTATTATTGAGGAGCTGGAAAGCATCGTCAAGAAGTATCCCTTTATTCAGGGAATCAGTTTTTTTGATGACACTTTTTTTGCCGCCAGCAGCAACTATTTTATGGAATTTTCGGAACTGTACAGGAAAAAGATCGGCCTTCCCTTTCATGCCCAGGGAAGCCCATCAACCATGAAAAAAGAAAAATTGGAATGTCTTGCCAAGGCCGGATTGTTTTATACCGAGATGGGCATTCAGACGGGAAGCTACCGCATTAAGGAAATGTACCGCAGGAAAGAATCCAATGAAAGCGTATTGCAAACCGCATCCCTGCTTCATCAATACAGGGATAAATTGCTCA
>JAJDAS010000224.1 GCA_029261755.1 Nitrospinia bacterium | reverse complement strand
CAATGACTCAATGTCTCAATGCTCTTATCATTTCCTGCGCCATTGTTGGCGCTGAGTTGTCGAAAGCAGATACCCCCCACCTTCCATTGACGCCCGATGAGTTAGCAGAGTCTGCCCAGCTCGCCGTGAATGCCGGGGCTCAGATTATCCATTTGCACGTACGTGACGAAGCAGGGAAGCCCACACAGCGGATCGATGTTTTCGAGGAGGTTACGGAAAAGATCCGGGAACGCTGTCAATGTATCCTCCAATACTCCACCGGCGGTGCTGTCGGTACCCCTCTGGAGGAACGGTGTGCGCCTTTGAAACTCAAACCGGAAATGGCCTCTCTTTCCATGGGGACCATGAATTTCGGTTCGGAAGTTTTTGAGAACCCGGAGGGGGCCATCCGCTCCATCGCAGATGCCATTAGAGAAAACGGCGCTATGCCGGAGCTGGAGATCTTCGATTACGGTATGTTGGATACGGCGTTACGTTTTTTGAAGAAAGGTTTGCTTCCGGAAAAATTCCACCTGAATTTTGTCCTTGGCGTTCCGGGAGGAGTGGGAGGCCATGTGCGAAATCTGGTTCAACTGGTGGACCGTTTGCCCTCCGGGCAATCGTGGTCGGTTGCAGGCATTGGTTCACACCAGCTTCCCCTCTCGGCACACGCTATTGCCATGGGAGGGCATGTACGGGTGGGCTTGGAAGACAATATCTATTACAGAAAAGGTGAGCTGGCGGTTTCCAACGCTCAACTGGTGGAGAGGGTTGCGCGTATGGCAAAGGAAATGGACAGACCCGTTGCCACCCTGGATCAGGCAAAGGAAATCCTCGCATAACTATTTTGGGAGCAATAAACCAAATGGCTACAAATCAAGAAGTATCAATGAAACATCTTCCTTTCAAACAACGATATTCAGTGGAATATAAGAAGAAACTAAAGGGCCTGGTAACAAAATATCCCCAGCTTTCCTACAGTCTTGACGATATGACCTTGGCTGTGAATATTGCGGATATCCTGGAAAAAATCGGTTTTCAAGCTAATGCACAGGCAAAACAGGAGGCCCAAACCCTTTTAAAAAATATAGTTCATTACCTTAAAGAGGGACATTTGGTTTTGTTGAACTACCGCCCGATATCCAGCGAATACAGCCTTCTGGACTTGCTGAAGGTCATAAAGAAAAATGTTCCCGACTATGCAATTCAAAACCTGATACCGGTTTTTATGCTTTCCTACTCCTCTCAAAAACAACATCAAATTTTTAAGCTCATGGGAACTTACGGTATTCAGTACGCCAGTTTCCTCACCCCAAACGCCGCTGTTGACGTCAATATCAAGGAAATTCTTGAAGACTTGGTAAGTTTTGGTAGCTTGATCAAAAAAGCTTTTCCCACTGAACAAAAAGTACCGGAAGATGAGGGGAAGGACCTTGAAAAAATAAAAAAATACAGGTCATTTATCTCCCAAGGCGAAAATCTGATGAAAGAGAACAACTATGAACAGGCCATTGAATATTTTACAAGCGCCATCAAGCTGAAGCCGGATGTTGAGTCTTTAACAAACAGGGGAGACGCCTACTATCATACCAAACAATTCATACCCTCTCTGACGGACTATCGGGAGGCTTTCAAGTTGGAACAATCTCTGCCCGAACCTCACGCCAAAATCAGCACCTGCTGTTTTAGCTTGATTAAAGAAAATATGAAAACAGGGGGGCCTGAAAAGTCAAAGACATGGTTTGCTTTAGGAATGAGGCATCTAACGGATGCAAAACGTCTCATCGACAAAACCAAGATGGCCTATAACGCAAACCCGGAAGCCCTACCCAAGGCTCTATATGCACCGATAGTAAATGCCCTGACGGAAGCGGATTTCAGGGGAACTGGATTCAAGGAGGCGGAGGATCAGATTTCCGAACTGGCCATCAAAGTGCTTCATGAAACGGATTCGCTGGATTATCTGGACTCGGATATTGATGCGTCAACACGCATTGACCAGGCGATCTTGCTCACCAGGAACAAGGAATATGAAAAGGCGGAAAAGATTTTCAGGGAGGTGGTAAACCAGGAACCGGAAAACGCAGGACCCGCTTTCAATAATTTCGCCGTGGAGTTGCGAAAAAATGGAGAAGAAGACAAAGCCTTCCACATTTACCAGGAACTAATGCGTTTTGAAATCCCGGATAAGGATATCGTTATAGAAAATCTCAAGACCGCCGGATTAAAGTATGCCGCCAACCTTAGAGAGGATTTTAAGTCCGATGAGGCCATTACCGTGTACAAAAATATTCTCAGCCATGATCCCAGGGGTAAAGAGTGGATCCTCTGCGACCTGGCTATGACCTACCTGGAAATGCAAAATCAGGCCCAGGCCTCTTGTCGCCTCATGGAAGCCATTTATTTAAATCCGAGGTTAACGGATCTGGAAAAATTTCAGGAGTCATACTCGGATCTTCGTAGTTTAAGAGAAGAAATGTTCAAAAAACTTACTGGACAGACCGACTCTCAAAGGTAAAGGAAAACTGGAGTGTTGGAGTAATGGAGCGATGGAGTGATGGAAAACCGAAGACCGGAATGTTGGAAGGTGGTTTTAAAACAAGGCTTTGCCATTCCATTATTCCAATACTCCATTACTCCGGTTTTCGGTTTTCCCTTACTCCACTCTTCCAACAAAAGGAGCAGCCATGAAAAAAAATCTTCTGTTCACCATCATTTGCTTAATGGGAGGAGTTTTACTGTTTTGGAATGCTGTGGAAGGTGAATCTCCAAGGAAAGAACCCTTGTTGGAATGGGAGGCTGGCAAGGTAAAGCTGGAAGAAGACGGCCATTACCGGGGGCCTCTCCTGAAGCCCTTTAAAGGAGAACCTCAAAAGAAGACGGTGGAGCATAAAGATTTTGGGAAGTCCGGACCGAACTGCCAGGAATGCCATAACAAACCGGAACTGGGCTACGATTATGTATCCAGCGAGAAATTCGGAAAGTCCGGGCACTATCAGGCCATGCTGAAAAAGAAACAGGTGAAAGGCCTTCAGGACTCCTGCCTCATGTGCCATGTGAACGATAAACAGGAATTTGTCCCCTACCCCGGCGATAACCTGGTGATGCCGGAACCCTTCGATATCAATAAACTGACCAACGACAACTCCCAAACCTGCGGGAAATGTCACGGAGAGATTACCGACAAAAACAAAGACCACATGATGTCCACCGCAAAAGGGCATTACTATCGTGCGGAACTGTTTCCTTACCATGAGGCCCTGGGCGCCAACGCCGAGGGCATTTATAAAATTTGTTCCGTTTGCCATTCCTCATGCAGTTCCTCCTGCCACATGATCGGCGAAGACGGACAGGCAGTGGACTGGTCCTTTGTGCAACCTTATCTGGACCAGAGGGTAGGGGAGCAACAGGAAAAGGTCCAGGTGGAAATCGCCAAGGGAGTGATGATGGAGGCCAAGCCCATCGAGGAATACCTGGTGGGAACCTATATCAAGGGGGGAGGTCCCGGATACCGCATGTTGGCAAAGATGGGAAAGGCGCCCATGGAGACCATCAAATTGGATATTGCCTCCCATGAATTTGTTAAACCGACAGATCTGGAAAAAAATGTGGCGGATGATATTTGCCTGCGCTGCCACACCTGCATGATCGACGCTCAAGACAGGCTGGATAGCACTTTGGCGCATCAATCGGTGAGGTGTGTGGATTGCCACAGGGAAGGTGATGTTCACGGCCACGCGAAAAATACGGCAAAGTATGCCTTCCAAGGGGTGGACGCCTCTTGCACCACCTGCCATTTGAAGCAGGATATCCATAAAGGTAAGGCGTTAACCGGAGCGGAGAAAAGGAAAAATCCCATCGTGAACCCGGAGATCCACGAAGCGGCTCCGCAACTGGTCCCTCTCCAGGGCGCTCACGAAAAGGTTGCCTGCGCCGTATGCCACAGCGAAGGAGTTAAGCAATGCAATGATTGCCATGTGGGAGACTTGCAAAACACCGTGGGGAAAATCCTGGAGTTCGGCAAGAAACCCATCTATTACGGAAAAGACAAAGAAGGCATGGTGAGGCCCATGCTGGCCCACGAAATTTTCGGAAGTGACGGGAAAAAATACGGCGGTTGGATCATGAAGCACACGGTGCATGGCATTAAAAGAAACGCCTATTCCGACTGCGTGGAATGCCATACAGATCCGGTCCGCATGGGTGTTGGCGTCCCGGACCTCAAGCCGGTTAACACCTATCTTATCAAGGAAGCCGGTGTTCCTAATGCCTTCATAGACAAGGTACAACACGCAAAAGAGGTGAAGGCCGGACCGAAAGATACCTGCGTCAGTTGCCACGCCAAGCCGGGAAGTGACGCTGTTGCCCACTTTCATCAGACGGTGAGAGAGCAGGGGAAATGAGAATGCGATTTTAACCGTTGCGATTAGCTCTTTCTCGTGTTTTTTCGGGATCAATTTCCAATTTCCAATTTAGAATTATTTTATCCAAATTTCTTACGTGAACGCTTACGAAAGTTTTTTGTTTTTTTGTATCTTTGTGCCTTCAATCTTGACCTGAGAAAGAGCTTGTTTACCATGAAAAAACACATCCACATTGGTGATTTTATCGTTGAAAAACTGGGTATCCCGGCAAAAGAGATACAAAAGTTTTTGAACATGCAGGATTACATCAACGATAAAATCGGAGAAATGGCCGTTCGGGAGGGCTTTATCGGGAAAGGGGAATTGAAGGAAATTCTGGATTTTCAAAAAAAACACAAAATATGTTTTGGAAATTCCTCAATCTACCTTGGACATATGAAAAATTCCCAGGTTAAATATCTCCTGGATGTTCAGGCAAAAAGTAAGAACAGAATCGGTGAATTGCTGGTCAGGCGGGGGCTGGTGAAACCGGATCAATTTCTGAAGGTTTTGAAGGAATATTACTCACAAAAACAGGCCAACTTTACCATCTTGGCAAAAATCCGGGAAACCTTTTCCGAGGGAATCCGTCAAGCCATTAAACCTTATAATTACCGTTTCCACACCTGGAGCAATGAGGCGGGACTGGCATCACTCTGTGAAAAACTTAATCCCCATCTGATCTTGTTGGACCAGCAAATGGGAGAAGTAATGAAGCAAACCATTAAGATCAGGCATTCCGTGGGTTTCGGACACGTAAAAATTGCCCTTTTGACCGATGGGAAACAGGAAATGGAAATGCGGAGCGCTTACGAATACGGCATCGACTATATCTTGCCAGCTCCTTTTAATCCGAAACAACTGATCAATGTAATGATCGATACCGAAATCCGAATCGCGGAAAAAAAGAAGGAACGAATCCTGGTGGTGGACGATAGCCAAATTGTCCGGGATTCCGTGGCACAGGAGTTGGGGGAGAGTGGATTCCAGACCTTCTTCGCGGAAAACGGAAAGGAGGCCGTTGAATTAGCGATCCTGGAAAGGCCGAATCTCATCCTTATGGATATCAACATGCCCGTGATGGATGGATACCAGGCATGCCTTGAGCTTAAAAAAAATGAATCCGTTAAGCATATCCCCATTGTTATTTTGTCAACCAGCAATACCCTGGAAGAAAGGGAAAAAGGATTTAAGGTAGGGGCAACGGAATATTTTACCAAGCCCTTTGATAAAGGACAACTAAATAGTTATATCAATAATCTTCTGTCGGCCAACAAAAGAGCTATGTCCGAGAAGATCCTAATCGCCGAGGACACCCAACTCCACCAGAAAATATATGAATCAACACTGGGCACATACGGGTTCCAATTCGATATGGTGGAAAACGGCCAACAGGTTTTGGAAGCCCTGGAAAAGGGGTCTCAACCATCCGCCATTCTGTTAGATTGCAATATGCCGGTGTTGAATGGATTCGAGACTTGCAAACGGCTTAAGGAAAATGAGAGTACCCGCTCCATTCCCGTGATTATGGTCACGGCATCCGACAAGAAAGAAGATGTGGTGAAGGCCATGAATGCAGGGGCTAATGACTATATCTTCAAACCTTTTGTGGGAGAAGAACTGGCGAGGCGAATTGAGAGCCACATCAAAAACTTCGTTCTTATAAAAAACCTTAGGAAGGAACAACAGTATCTCCAGAAGATAACGGAAAGGTTGAGAAGCGCCTTCGAAAAAGCAGCCACCGGAATGGCGTTGGTGATGCCGGATGGGCGTTGGCTCCAGGCCAACCGTTCTTTATGTGAACTGGTGGGTTACTCGGGAGAAGAACTGCAAGGCATCTCCTTTCAGGATATGGTCCACCCGGAAGATCTGGACTCTTACCTTTCTTCCATGGAGCAGTTGCGTAAGGGGCAGATACCCCAATTCCAAAAGGAAATAAAGTTCATCCATAAATTCCAGCAAACAATTTGGGCTCAACTGGATGTTTCCCTGGCCAGGGATCCCGCCGACACTCCCCTTTATTTTATTTTCCAGATACAGGATATTTCGCAACGAAAAAAATCCGAGGAGGAACGGGCGCGTTTGTCCATGGCCGTGGAGCAGACAGCCGATTCCATCATCATTACGGATGTTGATGGAAATATTCAATATGCCAACCCCGCCTTCGAAATACACACGGGTTATAACGCTGTTGAAATCATTGGGGAAAATCCCAGGATTCTCAAAAGCGATAAACATGATGAGGAATTTTATAAAAATATGTGGGAGCAACTCACCAAGGGAGAAACCTGGCGAGGCCGCGTTGTGAATAAGAAAAAAAACGGAATCCTCTTTGAAGAAGAGGCGGTTATTTCCCCTATACAGGACTCAAGCGGGAATATAATCAATTATTTGGCTGTGAAGCGTGACATAACCCGCGAGATGATGCTGGAAAAACAAGCCCGACAATCGCAAAAAATGCAGGCCATTGGAACCCTGGCCGGTGGCATAGCCCATGATTTCAACAACATCCTCACCGGAATTATCGGTTCTGCGGAAATGGCCATGGAAGATCTTTCAGAGGAGAGCGCAACCTATAGTCACGTGGACCTTATTTTTCGAGCGGGGCAACGAGCCGGGGACCTAGTGGCGCAGATCCTGGCTTTCAGCCGTCAAAGCGCTTATGAACACATTCCAACCCAATTCCACCTGATACTAAAGGAGGCCCTCAACCTTCTTAACGCCTCCCTGCCCGCCACCATAGAAATTCGTGAAAGAATATCCACGAAATCGGACCTGGTAAAAATCGACCCCACCCAGATGCATCAGGTAGTCATGAACCTTTGCACCAACGCCGCCCATGCCATGGAAGAAGAAGGTGGAGTAATGGAAATAACCCTGGAACCTTTTGAGGTTGACTCCGACATTACGGAATTATTAGATGAACTTAAGGAAGGAAAGTACCTGAGATTTTCCATAAGCGATACGGGACATGGTATGGATAAGGAAACCCTGGAGCGGGTTTTTGAGCCTTTTTTCACCACCAAGAAAACCGGAGAGGGAACCGGCCTGGGTCTCTCCGCTGTTCATGGGATTGTGGAAGAGCACGAAGGAAAAATCATTGCCGGCAGCGAGCCGGGAAAAGGCTCCACTTTCCACGTTTACTTGCCAAGGCTTGAGGGAAAAGAAACAAAAAGTGAATCCAAAACTCATTTTGTCGGAAAAGGTACCGAAAACATTCTCTTTGTAGATGATGAGGAATTGGTGGTTCAGACGGGGAAAAAAATGCTGGAACGGCGAGGCTACAAGGTCGAAACACAAAACGACAGCCTGGAGGCACTGGAATCCTTTCGGGCCGATCCCACGAAATTTGATTTGGTGATTACCGATCAGGTAATGCCCAATATGACCGGAGACACCCTTGCGAGTAATCTAATGAAACTCCGTCCGGACATCCCCATCATCTTGTCCACCGGTTTCAGCCAAAATTTTTCCCCTGAAAAGGCAAAATCCATGGGGATCAAAGAATACCTGTTGAAACCTTTCAACTCCCGCCAACTCTGCGAGGCCATCCGGCGGTCGCTGGGTCAAGAACCCAAAAAACCAAAAATTTAAAAAATGAAAATCTTGATAGCGGACGATGACGCTTTCTTCAGGGATCTGCTTAAAGAACTTCTGGTGCAATGGGGCTATTCCGTTACACATCGGGCTCTGGCGGAGCTGGCCGTTGAGGGTTCTTGAAGAACGTTAGTAAGGATTGATATGCTTGGAAGGCTGAAGTGGCCCTGTGGGAACGCAGCCGTCCCGGCTGCTGCTTAGAGCGGGCGAGACGCCCGCGTTCCCGGCAAATGACAATGACGCGAAGCCAAATGACGTTATTCTATTAACAAGATGAGGCATGCAAAAAATGGAATCAAAATACATCAAACGAGCAGAAAACTGTATTCAGAATGAGCAACAAGCCGTGCAAGACCTTGCCGGAAAACTGCGCCAGGATGATATGGACGGTGTTATTTTTTTCTGCTCGGCTGATTATGATCTTACAAAACTTGAAGACGCTCTCAACGAAAACTTTGCATGTCCCGTTGTAGGTTGTACAACAGCAGGGGAAATTGCCTCCACCTACCAGAAAGGTGGAATTGTGGGAGTAAGCTTTTCGTCGGAGGTTTTCCGTTTTCATAGCGTTGCCATCGATCCGTTCAAAGAGTTAAATCTATGCGAAGCGAAAAAAATAGTTTCCAGGATGCAAGGCAAACTGTCTTTTGCAGACAAGCTAGATCCGCAAAAAATGTTCGGCCTCCTTCTCATTGACGGCCTCTCCATGAAGGAGGAACTCACCACCGCTACTCTCCATAATGCCCTGGATGGAGTTGCCTTAATCGGCGGCTCAGCGGGTGACAGCTTAACCTTCACCGAAACTAAAGTATTCGTCGATGGTAAGTTTCATTCCAACGCTGCCGCTTTTACCCTCATAGAATCTCTTCTCCCCTTCAAAACATTTAAATTTCAACACTGCGAGCCTTCGGACAAGGATATGGTGATCACCGAGTCCGATCCTTCCAAACGGATTGTTTACGAGATTGACGGCGGTCCGGCCGCCCTGGAGTTGGCGGAAATTATCGGAATCAAAAAAGAAGAACTAACTATGGAGGTATACTCTACCCATCCGGTCATGCTGCAAATCGGCAAGGAATGGTATATACGCTCCATTCAGCGCTGCAATGAGGATGACAGCCTCACTTTTGCTTGCGCCATCGATAGCGGTATTCCTCTCACCGTTGGGGAAGCCAAAGGGCTGGCCTCAACCCTGAATGGGCAGGTGGACCAATTGCTGGATGAGTTCAAAACCATAGAGGCGACCCTCGGCTTTGATTGCATTCACCGTCGGCTGGAAATAATGGAGACAGGGCTTCAAGAGAAAGTTGAGGGCCTTCTTGGGAAAATCAATTTTGTCGGCTTTAGTACTTATGGGGAACAATTCAACTCCATTCATGTTAACCAGACCCTCACCGGGATTGTGATAGGGAGTAAGTGATCATGGCAGAGGATAAAAAATTGCAAGAGCAAATAGAGAAGCTCCAGGCTCAACTCCTTAAGAAGGACAAGGTGATCGCTTCTCTGAAGGAGCGGGTCAAAAAAAATATCTTGTCAAGCGACAACTCCTTTTCCGTTTTTGAAAACAATATTTTCCTGCAGGAAGAAGTAGACAGGAAGACCCGCTCTTTGCAGGAGGCTACCAGGCAAGCCGAGTCCGCAAGCATGGCCAAGAGCGAATTCCTGGCAAATATGAGCCACGAACTTCGCACACCCATGAATGGAGTCCTTGGTTTGGCTTCCATCTTGTTGAATACTCGTCTGGACGCGGATCAGCGCAAAAAGCTGGAACTGCTCAAATATTCTGGTGAAAACCTGCTGACCCTGGTGAATGACATCCTGGATGTTTCCAAGATTGAGAGCGGAAAATTGGAATTGGATGAGGTTCCCTTTAACTTGCGCGATTTGGTAGAAAGGACCGCTGAACAACATGTGGTCATAGCGAAGAAAAAGGGATTGGAACTTCTGGTTTCCATAAAGAATGATACTCCTCTCCAACTGAAAGGTGATCCGGTTCGGTTACGCCAGATCATTGTGAACCTCCTGGGAAATGCCATCAAGTTTACCGAAAAGGGGGAAATCCTTTTGGAATGTCGATTGTCGATTGATGATTGCCGATTGAACAGAGCAAAACCAACCCCCCTCAATCAACAATCGTCAACCATCAATCATCAATCCGAAAAGTGTGCTCTTCACTTTTCGGTAAGAGACACCGGCATCGGCATTCCCAGGGAAAAACAATCCAAAATCCTGGAAAGGTTTACTCAAGCGGATTCTTCTACTACGCGGAAATATGGAGGTACGGGCCTCGGCACCACCATTTCCAAAGACTTTGTGGAGATGATGGGAGGCAGGATGTGGTTGGAAAGTGAGACTGGCGTTGGAAGCGTTTTCCATTTTACGGTCCTGTTGAAAACGGCGGAGTCCGTGGAAAAAATAACTCCTCTTTCCTCGGAATACATAGCTGAATTGAAGCTCCTTATTGTGGATGACAACTCCACCAATCGGCTCATACTAAGCGAGATGATGGCCTCCTGGGGCATTGAGTCCCATGCCGTGGATGGTGGAGACAAAGCACTGGAGACCCTGCTCCGCGCAAATCAAGAAGGGTCGCCCTTTCATTTGCTTGTATCGGATTTTCAGATGCCTGGCATGAATGGTCTTGAACTGGTCCAAAAAATTAAAGAAATTAGCGACTTGCAAGATTTGAAGATTATTCTTCTTTCCTCTATGGACCTTCCTCTTGCCTCCAGACAGGAGGAGTTGGGCATCCAGGCTAGCTTGAGCAAACCAGTGAAACAGTCCGACCTCCTCAACTCGATTCTGAAGGTAATGGGCAAAAAGGAGGCATGGAGTGAAAGCGAGGAAGTTTCTGAAGGTTCCAAGCTTTCCGGGAAAATCCGCTCTCTCTCCATCCTTCTGGTGGAAGACAACCCCGTAAACCAGGAAGTAGCTATTTCCGGCCTGGAGTCTCTCGGCCATCAGCCGACCCTGGCGGAAAACGGGAAAGAGGGGGTGGAGAAATGGAAAGAGGGAGACTTCGACCTCATTCTCATGGACGTGCAGATGCCGGTGATGAGTGGTTTTGAAGCAACGAAGGAGATTCGGAAACTTGAAACTGGAAACTCGAAACTGGAAACTCAAAATCTTGACTCGTCCCTCGTCCCCTCGGTTCCTATAATAGCCATGACCGCCCGCGCCATGGCAGGTGACAAGGAGGAATGTTTGGCAGCCGGTATGGATGACTATACTTCCAAACCCATTACCATGGAGCAGCTTCGGGATAAGGTTAACCAATATGCCTGTAATATGGAAAGCAGGAAAAAGGATGAGAAAAAGGTTGTGGAAAATGGGCCAGGAGCAAATGAAATATCGGAGGACTCTGCCCCTCTTTATGATTTGAGCAATCTCCGAACTTTGCTGAACAACAACGAGGAGAAGGTAAAAAAACTAATCCAAAAATTTCTCGAAACCAACGATTCGAATCTCTCCGATTTAGAGGATGCCGTAAAAGCGGGTGACGCCGAAAAAGCAAATGGTTTTGCCCACACTATTAAGGGGGCCGCCGGACAGGTTGGCGCCGAGCCTTTCCGGCAAATCGCCATGGAGATGGAAAACATGGGCAGGGAAGGAACCTTGGATGGGGTGGAAGAAAAATACAATGCCTTAAAGAACGCATATGGGGAACTTAAAGATAAACTGCAAAAAGAATTTTAACCGCGAATGACAAAAGGGCAAAAAAAAGATAAAAATTCTTTACCTTCATTCACGGTTAAGTTTATTTCTGAAAGGAATGTTAAATGGAAGAAACTACCCGAATCCTAATGGTGGAAGACGACCCATTTCAAGCTGAGCTTGTGAAGGCAGCCTTGGAATCTTCCTCCGGTAAACAATTTTCATGCGTGGATGTGGATTGCATCAGCGAGGTGGAAAACGCCGTTGCTGAAAAGGAGTTTGATATCTGCCTCCTTGACCTGTTTCTACCCGACTCCAAGGGCTTGGAGACCATGAAGAAGGTCCAGGAATTGGTGCCGGATCTTCCTCTGGTGATTTTGAGCGGTATGGATGACGAATCCGCTGCCATTGAAGCGGTGCAAAAGGGCGCCCAGGATTTTCTGGTGAAGGGGCAGTCGGATTTAAAATTTTTGCCGCGAATTATCAATCACGCCATAGAGCGGGCTAGGATCACGAAAGACTTGGAACTGGCGAAAAAAGAAGCTGAGGAAGCCACCAAGCTCAAGGATAAATTCGTGTCCCTGGTTGCCCACGACCTAAAATCCCCTTTCAATGCCATCCTTGGGTATTTAGGTCTGATGAATGATGACCAAGTAAACCCTGTTCACGAGAACCACAGGAAAATGATCACCCGTATGATGGACAGCGGGAAGAGAACGGTGAAAATGATCCAGGAATTGTTGGATATCAACCGGCTGCAAACAGGCAAGGTCATTCTCGAAAAGAAATTTTTTGACGGATATTTTACTTGCGCATCTGTGGTGGGAAACTTGAAACAGCTTGCGGATAAAAAGGAGATCAGCGTGATTCATGAAATCCCACGCGGTTTCCGCCTTTATGGAGATTCGAGTCTCTTTGGGGAAGTCATCCTAAACCTGGTTTCCAATGCCATCAAATTCTGCAAGAAAGGGGACACCATTACCATTCTCGCTCCACCGGACGAAAAGATGGGCATTGCTGTCAAGGATACTGGTGTAGGCATCAGTGAAACCAGGCAGGCAAATATTTTTAAACCTGAAGAGATTACCACCACCATGGGAACTGCTGGAGAAAGGGGCACGGGCCTTGGCCTGCCTTTCAGCCATGACATCATGAAGTATCACGGGGGAGAACTGACGGTGGAGTCCGTGGAAGGGGAGGGGGCAACCTTCCAGGCAACACTTCCCTTTACCCAACCGAGGATATTGATTGTGGAGGATAGTGAAAGGACCCGGAAATTGTTCAAAGAAAGTCTCAAAGATATGGGCCTGGAAATTTTAGAATCGGAAAGCGCTGAAGCTGCCATTGAAATCCTGGAAGAAGATCTGCCGCATTTGATCATTTTGGATGTCTACTTGCCGGGCATGGATGGTTTTGAACTATTGGAAATTATTAAAAAAGATCCAAAAACGAAATCCATCCCGGTTATTATCATCACCTCTGATGAAAAGATAGAGGTTCGTAATAAGGCGTTTCAAATGGGCGCCAATGATTTTGTCACAAAACCTTTCCAACTGGATGAGTTGATCCCCAGGGTAAGAAGGTTTGTGGTTTGAGTTTCTCTTTCTAAAAAAAAATCGTAATATTCTAGCGTTTTGAAAAGGTGCTTGGCTTTCGTTCACGGATTCCATTGTGGCGAAGCCCTGTGGAGCCTCAATGCTTTTTTTGCCGCTTCGTCGGTTTTATGCATCCTGGCTCCACAGCCCTCGGGTAGAGCATTGGCTGCATGCTGCGTCTGTTGCCGAGGGACAATGGAGCCAGCGCCAGGGACAGTTATAAGTTTTTTAAAGCGATAGTGTTACAAAATTCCATTTTATCCCTCTTTTGCCAACCTTTGGAATATCCGAGAAGCAGGTTGGTTTTGTAACAGAAACATTTACAGTATAAAGGTAAGAATTATCATGTTATTCAGTGATGAAAAGAAATATTGGACATGGCTCTTCCTGTTAACGCTTCTGATAGGTGTTGGTTTAAGGTTGGTCTATATCAATGCCCCTCTGCATAGCGATGAATTGGCTACCACTTCCATTTGGGCGCAAATGCCGCTGTTAAAAATTCCTTCGAATTATCAGTATCCGAATAACCATATCTTTCACACCATGCTCGTAAGTTTGATCCTGAAGGTTTTCGGAGTCAATCATGTATTGATTCGTTTTCCGGTCCTGCTTTGTGGAGTGTTGAGCCTTGTCCTGGGCTATCTGACCACTTTAAAAATCACAAAAGAAAGAAGTATCGCTCTCGGTGTGCTTATTCTTTTGGCGGTTAATGGCAAACATATTTATTTTTCTACCTATGCCCGGGGTTATATGCTGATTACGGTCTTCGTGCAAATCATTATTTACCTGCTGCTCACCCAATTTCAAACTGCAAAAGGAGAATTCTTCTCTTCTCCGCTTGAACGGGTACGGCCAATGTCCCTAATTTGTATAGGGCTT
>JAJDAS010000223.1 GCA_029261755.1 Nitrospinia bacterium | reverse complement strand
CGGTGAGCGAAGGGCATGGGTATGGAGTGAGGAGCGGGGAGCGGGGGTGAAAATGGGTTTTATAGCGGAGTACGCAAAAACAATATAAACCATTAACATCTTAGGAATGCAGGAAATGCAGGAATATTCTTATTAGTTTTTTTGCTTCTAAGGTTTTCCCTGCATTTCCTGCATTCCTAAGCTATTTTTTCTTTCTTCAAGAAAGGCCAAGGTATTTTCTAATATGCTTTGCTAATAAATTGTCAATTTCTTTATGTCGCGGTACAGGCTGTTTTTGGCCGTTTTTTGGGTTTATGTAAATATAGAAAAGCATCCTTCAGGTTTTCTTCCAACTCTTCTATAGTTTCTCCCTGGGTCATGATTTCAGGATGTTCCAGCAATTTTCCCAACCAAAATTTCTCGCCTTTCCAATAAATCATCTTCATTGTTGTTTTCATTCCAGGTGAGCGATCCGTTAAAATCGCGGCAATGATTATACCGGGTTAGCTCAATCCCTTTGTTCCATGTCTATGGTCAATCAGGGAAAGAATCGATAAATTTCACTGCGGTGTAAAGCTCGATAAAACGTTATTTTCTTTCCTTCGATTTTGAAACCAATCCTGTAGCCGCCAAATCTCTTCCGATAATAGTTAGAATATCCTGTTATCTTTGTAATCTTACCAAGATCATGAATTGTACTTGCTTCGATGGACTGTTCGAAGGCGAATGATTCAATTCGGCTCTTTATCTCATTGGGAAGTTTTCGCAAATCTTTAATAAAAGTTCTTTTTAATGTCGCTTTCATTATTCTTGCAATAAAAGTTTCGCTTCTTCCAGAGATAGCTCTTCGTCATCTTCCACCTCGTCCATTGCCTTTGCAAGCCCTTGATCAAGAAGAGCGTCTTCTATTTTCTTAAACGTCTTAAAATCAATCACAACGCTTTTGATGGAACCCTCTTCATCAGTAATATAGGATTTGGCAATCTTCATAATATCCCTTTCCCATGTTAAAAATTAAATTGAGCGATTAAACATTTAGATTGAAACAAGAAAAATGAGCTTTTTCATAATCAGCCCCCGCATTTGCCCAAAGCTTAGCAAAATAGCGCATGAAAATCAAAAATTGTCATTACTCAAGTTCACCAGTTCAAGGGTTCTTAAGGTTTTAGGGGGTTGCCATGGCAGCCTTATTAGTGTAATTCGTGAAATTAGTGGTTAAGAAAGCTTTTGTTCTTTATTTTTTTGTAGTTAAAAAACTTCAAATATCTTTGGTTAGATTTTTTCCTGCATTTCCTGCATTCCTAAGCTATTGTTTCTCTTTTTAATCTTTCCTCTGCGTTCTTTGCGAACTCTGCGTTAAATTCCGTTAGAGATAGGGGACGGCAATGGAAGTTTTGCGTGTGCAGCCTTTATCTCCTTATTATCAAAAAGATGAATTACAGGACAAAATGGATTACAATATCTGGCTAATTCACGAAGCTAACATTTTTGGGCAATTTGAAATAGAGGCAAGAAATGACTGAACAAAAGAACCTTCGTATCGGGGAATTTATCGCTGAGAAGCTGGCGATCCCGGAAGGCGACCTCAAAAAAATGCTGAATATGCAAGAGTACCTGAACGAAAAGATTGGGGAAATTGCCATCAGAAAGAATTTGCTCAACCAGGTGGAACTGAAGGAAGTTCTGGCGCTGCAGAAAAAACACCAGATCAGCTTCGGAAACGCCGCCATCTACCTGGGGTTTATGAGGAGTTCCCAGGTCTCTCATCTGTTGGACGTACAGGCCAGGTCCAAGGAAAGGCTTGGCGATCTTCTGGTAAAACGAGGATTGGTAAAGCAGGAAAAATTCCTGGAAATCCTGGATGAGTTCAATTCCCACAGAGATATCCGATTTACCATTTTGGCCTTTGTCCAGGAGTCTCTTTCGAAGAAGATCGATCAGCTCGTCAAACCCTATCATTATCCCTTCCATTACTGCGCCCAGGAAGAAGAATTACTACCCCTTGTTCAAAAACTGGACCCTCAACTGGTGCTCATGGATAAGAGCGATGGAGACCTGCACGGAAAAGTGATGAAGATCCGGGAGGCGTTGGACTTCAAATCCCTCAGAGTCGCCCTTTTCTCCCCGGAAAAAGAGTCGCCCGAGCCCCATACCGGTTATGAGTACGGAGTAGACTATGTCCTGCACCTCCCCTTTGAATCCAAGGAATTGCTGAACGTCATTATTGACGCAGAAATTCAAACCAGGGAAAAGCGAACGGAGCGGATCCTGGTGGTGGATGACAGTCCCATCGCCAGAGGGTCCGTGGCCCAGGAGTTGGGCGATGAAGGATTCAAGATACTTTTCGCGGAAAATGGGAAAGAGGCCGTAGAGATTGCTACTTTGGAAAAGCCCGACCTTATTACCATGGATATCAATATGCCGGTGATGGATGGATATCAATCATGTCTTCAAATAAAAAGCCAGGAATCCACAGCCCAAACTCCAATCATCATTTTGACCACCAACAATACCCGGGAAGAGAGGGAAAAGGGGTTTGAAGTGGGAGCGGTGGAGTATTTCACAAAACCGTTCACCAAGGGGCACCTTAGCGCTTACGTCAAACACCTCTTATCGGGAAAAGAGATACGGGATGAAAAAATCATTGTGGCGGAGGATAGCCAAATATACCAAAACGCCTACAAAACAATATTAGGGAAGTCCGGTTTCCGTTGTGAGATAGTGGATAATGGCCGCAAGGTTCTGGACCTTCTCGATGGGGGTTTTGAAGCGTCGGCTATTTTGCTGGACCGGTCCATGCCTGTGATGGACGGGCTGGAGGCATGCCAGAAGTTGAAGGAGGATGAAAAGTATCGGCATATTCCTGTGATTTTGGTCACCGGCGCGAAGGAAAAGGACGATATTCTGAACGGCCTTAGAATCGGAGCCAACGATTACATCCTCAAGCCCTTTGACGGAGATGAGTTGATGGCCAGAATGGAGGCCCACGTAAAAAATTACTCCCTTTTTAAAAAGCTTCAAAAACAGAACAACCAACTTTGCAAGAGCGAGGAATCCCTGCTGAGGGCGAAGGAAGAGGCCGAGGCCGCGAACAAGCTGAAGGACAAGTTTGTTTCCCTGGTGGCCCACGACTTGCGGTCACCCTTCACCTCTATCCTCGGATTTCTGGAATTTGTCCTTGACGACCAAGACGATCCCTTGAGCGGAAGCCACCAGGAAATGCTCCAGATGGTTTATGACAAGGGAAAAGGGCTGGTGAAAATGATCAACGACCTGCTTGAGGTGGGCAGGCTGAAAATGGGCAAGCTCAAACCGAACTGTTTTTTTATGGATGCCCATAGTACCGCAGAGGAGATTCTTGGCAATTTTGGACATCTGGCGGAAGGCAAGGGAGTAAGGCTGGTCAATGAGGTTCCACAAAACACCAGGGTCTATGCAGATTCGCAACTTTACCAGCAGGTGACCCAAAACCTGGTCACCAACGCCATCAAGTTTTGCCATGAAGGGGATACCATTACGCTTTTTGTCCCCCCCAAGGAGGCTGCAACCATCGCGGTTAAAGATACGGGAGTAGGAATCAAAAAAGAACTTCAGGAAAAATTGTTCCAATATGAAGAAAGTACTTCCACTACCGGAACTTCCGGGGAAGAGGGTACCGGATTCGGACTTCCCTTAAGCCGGGACATCATGAAGGCCCATGGCGGATCGCTGGACCTGGAATCGAAGCCTGGGAAGGGGAGCACCTTTTACGCGAGGCTCCCTGTGGTTCTTCCCACCATTCTCCTTGTGGATGATGATAGGAAGAACCGGATCTTACTGAAGGAGGTGTTGAAACCTCTGGGTGTAAAAATCCTGGAAGCAGAAAACGGGCAAAAGGCCCTGCAGGTCCTGGCAAAGACTCGGCCCAATCTGGTCATTACCGACAACATGATGCCGGTGATGGGTGGTTTTGATCTGCTAAAAGCAATTCGAAAGGACCCTTCTCTGGAAGACCTTACAGTGGTTTTCATCACCGCCGACACAAAGCCGGAAACACGAGAGTCGGCGTTTCATTTGATGGCGAATGATTTCATCAACCGGCCCTTTGATAGAAACGAACTGGTGGCGCGTGTAAAGAGATTTATTGAGTAGTATTTTAAACGGGCACTTCTAAAAGCTCATTCATTTCCCTTCGACCCTATAATCTTTCCTTCCCCATTTCCGTTAGCCCTCTGCCTTCCGTCTTCTGTACTTCTGCTCTCGTCTCTTTGTCCCTTCGTCAGCGCCTGATCCAGCCTGGTCGTCAGCGCCCCGAAGGCGCCCACGGGACAAAACAGGTCGCAGAAAAACCGTTTTATCCAAAAAGATACCAGGAAAATGAGAAGGGTACCTACAAGGATAGAGGCGCTAAAGGCGTAATTGTTGGTGAATAGGAAGAGAAAGAGGTCCGTTCCCGGACCCATCTCCGGATTCCGTCTGGCCTCCTCAATCCAAAAATAGATCAGGACAAAGAAAGCCAGAAGCCCAAAGCGGATTTGGTTTTTGATGGAGGCCGGGATTTGGTGGCCCCTGGGACATTGGGCGTCTTGGAGAATTCCCACAGGACAGAACCTGGCGCACCAGATCCGGTGGTGAAGATTCTGCAAACAGACCATGGGGATGGCAAAGGGACGCACAAACCCAAAGACGCATTTGCGGGGACAAACATGGCAGAAAAGAAAAGGAATGATGAACCAGCATTTGAAGATGGGAAGAAAAATCATGGGGACAAGGCCGATGACGGACAGAAGTCGAATGTCCGCTTCGGCAAGCAGATTCTGTATGCGTTTTCGCCCCAGGAGGATCCACAAGGAAAGCAGAAGGAGGAACAAAACGATGGCCCAGATATAAATGGGATGGTAACTCAGAACGTAAACCTTCTCGCTACTATGTGGACTTAACATCAGGTAGCCGAAAAAACCGATGTATCCCACCATGGCGGCGGCCTCGGATATGGGAATCCGCCTGGTTCCCTTATAGAGAACGAAGAGGCTGATCAAATGCAAAAGCCCCACCGCGAAAGAAACCTTGTACAGTCCCAGCATGGGGACCAGAAGAACGCTTGCCAAAATTGCTCCAAAGGCCGCGCCGAAATAGTCGGCGCTGTATATCCTGCCAGCAACGTCTGCCACCCTTTCCTTGAGTGCCCTGCCGGCTACGGAAAACTCTATCCCCACGATCCAGCCGAGAACCAACAGCAAGAGGGGTATGCCTGCCTTTGCAACCATGGATCCGGGATTTGTTGTCGCTGACCCGCTCAAACCGGCCATTGCAACGGGCAACAGAAATGCGAATGCCACAAACACCCATTCCAGACGAATCAGGACAGCGCGTTCGTTGGACCTGAATCGCAGATTGGCAACCATGGTTCCGGCAGCCATCCCCACCATAAAGGCGGTAACCAGGAGCCCCAGCATGAAATAAACATAACCGTAAAGGGCCTGGAACATCAAAATAAGTGTTACACTCAGGCAAGAGCCGGAAAAACCGGAATTGAACATGGTCAAAGTCTCCGGTCCCAGCCGCGCTACAAACAGGATCAGCAATACTCCCAATCCCACTACCAGCCAAATGGCCTGCTCCTCAAATATCTTTAGCCACAGCAAAAGTTGATAAAAATAGGCGGTGGGAGAAAAATCCCGATTCACTCCCGCTTCTTCCTCCACCGCCTCCCGTAGCGTTTCCACCCGGTCGGGGGTGATGAATCCTTTTAGCACCTCCGGGGTTAAAAAGGAGGCGGTGAAATGGGCCTTACCCTCAAGAAGAGTCGGGATATCCGAGGAGACGGGGATATTACCCGCCACAAAGAAAACCCTGCTTCCCGGAATCGTATCCACATGGGGAAATACACTCTTCAGGCTTTGGAACTGGACGGAAATCAACTTCCTGGTTTCCGTGTTAAAATAGTTGGACATGGAAACCAATCCAAAGCCCAGAACGCCCCCTTCGGCAAGAACCCTTCGCGCCTCTTGGTAAAACTCCACCGTGAAATAACGGTTCAAGGCAGCGGTATGGGGTTCCGGCAGACAGAGGAGAATGACGTCATACTTCTTCCCGGTCTCCTTGATGAAGAGGCGTCCATCCTGGTTGATCACCCGGATATGAGCCGAATCTTTCAGTTCCCCGTATCTCCGATTCCATTCCACAACCTGGGGATCCAATTCCACGTAGTCGATGGAATCGGGCAGGTATTTGGCGATTTCGCGGAAGACTGCCCCGGTACCGCCGGAAACGAGTAAAATTCGCTTCGGATTCGGATGTTGCAGCATGGTGTAGTGGACGTTCTCTTCGGCCTGGATGGCTACTCGGGAAGAAAATACGGGGAGCCCGTTTTCATAGATATTCACCTGTTTTCCGGTTCGGGTTGCTACTAAAAACCCATATGGGGTTTGGGCGGAGGATAGAACTTCTTGGCGGGGAAACATCTTTTCCACCGTCCGGCGGTTCCAATCGAGCTGCGCTAATACCGCGACGGCAGTGCAGGCCAGTAGCATGGAAATCCACAAAAACCTTTTGCTTTTGATCGACGAATCCCCACACCGCAAGGATAGCCATCCCGTAGCGGCAAGATTCAGTCCGAAGAGGAGGTAAGTGATGGTAATGCTGTTGAACCAGAAAACCAGCACCAAGCTGAATAGGAGTCCACCCAGGATGTCACCCAACACATCCAGGAAGTAGACCTCTCCGATGCGGTTTTCCTCGCCTGCCCTGGAAAAGAGCACACAGGCTAAGGGATGGATGAAACCGGATAAAAGACAGTAGGGAGCCAAAACCAGGCCGGAGGCCAAAAACAGTTCTAACAGACCCACCACCTCTCCGGCGGGGGACAGGATGGTTTTGCTGAGCCGAATAGCGGTTACGGACAAGATGGGCAGAACCGCGATAATAAGCTGAGCCCATGAAAGGAAGGTGATGGGGGAACGAAGATGATGGGACTTTTTTCCAAGAATGGTTCCCAAACCCGTCAGGAAAAGCCAGTTGGCCAGAATGACCCCAATAACCAATTCGTTACCGTAAAAGACGGAGAGGAATTCCCTCAAGGCAACCACCTGCGTAACGGTGGCGGAAATACCGAGAGCGGTTATGGAAAGAAAAATCGGTTTTGGTAAAGACGAGAAAAGGAAGCGTGTCATTTTTTCCGTTTGATTTGAAAGCCCTTATTTTCAAGGGCATTATACCCACAATTCCTTCAACAGGACAAAAAAGGTTCAGAAAAGCGGCACTCGCTTGAATTAAGGCGATAAAGTTCATATAATTGCTTTCTCTTATTGTAGGACGAGTAACCTTCAAAAGGCGTGAAATCACCATCTAACAAGTATAGAAGAGACTATTCTTAATCATACCAACGATTAAAAAACGAGGAGGTAGTATTTTGAACTTTGAATCTTTAAAAACCAGATTTGCCACTGTCTTTGTGGTGCTGTTCCTGATCATGGTGGCGCAAGCGCCTATGATTTTCCATATTGCCGGAAACATTCAGCGAATCAATGGTCAGGTGGAACATACCGCAACCCTTGGGGAAAAGCTCATTGATATCGCTTTCATCCTCACCAGACATATTGAAAATAATGATGAATCCCTGGAGGACGTTTTCCAGCAAAAACTGCAAGAACTGAATGGAATAGTGATGAAGTTTCGAAAAGGCGACCATGAAATGGAGCCTTTGGAAAGCTCCGAGTCAATGGAAAAACTTGCTCAATTGGAAAATAAGTGGCAGGAAGTTAAAAACATCTTCAATAGCGCCATGGAAGTGGGAGATCTGGTGAATTTGAAGAGGAACATTGTCTATGATACGGCTTACCCCATTGTAAAATTGATGACAGACTCCATCAACAAATATATTGCCTCCGGCCAAATGGGGCTGGAGAAAAACATCAATATTGCCGGAATCCAGAGGGCAAGGACCTTCATCATGGCCTTCGAGGTTACCCGGTGGATCCTGGAGGTGGAAGAGGACAAAGCGGCTAAGTACAAGAAGAAAGTTCTCGACACCATGAATATCTTCGAAAAATCGCTGGTGGACCTTACCAATGGAAATATGCTCGAAGACCTTGAACCACCTCCAAATGACGGAGTGCGGGAAAATCTGAATAAAGTGCGCGATTTGTGGACTGCCAGAAAGGAGTCCCTGGAAGTGATACTCAAAAACCGGGCAGAGTACAAACGGCTTTTTAATGAAATTGAAGCGGTTCATATGAGGAAACTGATCAACCAGACCAATGAATTACTCCATGTTCTGACCCAGGAAGCCGAAAATGAATTTGACAGCTTGTTTCTTTTTATTATCATATCTGTTCTCATCGCGGCTCTATTTATCGGTATTTTTATGTACGTAGGCAATAAGCATACCCTCCAGCCACTTATGGCTTTGAGTGATATGGTGGAGAGCTACGCGCAAGGCGATTTAACCGATCGGATGGAGACAAAAATCCGGTTTTTCGGCAAGGATATCCGGGATGAAATTGCAATCTTGATGGAAAACACCAACGAAATGGCGGATCGAATGTCGGAAATTATCAGAAAGATCGCCCAATCTTCCGAAAACCTTTCTTCTGCTACCACTGAGATGACAAGCACCTTTGAGCAAATTGGACGGGGAATGAAATCCCAGGCCGACCAGGCTACCCAGGTATCCGCTTCCACGGACCAGTTGAGCACTACGGTTACGGAAGTAGCCAGCCATGCGCAGGAGGCAAGCGAGGGAGCCCGGGGAGCACAAGAGCTGGCTGAGAAGGGTGAACAAGTAGTGGGCGACACTATTGAAGGAATCAAAGGTATTGAAAATTCCGTGGCCGATCTTGGATCGGTGGTGGAGGAACTTGGGAGCAAATCCGATGAGATCG
>JAJDAS010000222.1 GCA_029261755.1 Nitrospinia bacterium | reverse complement strand
CCAGTGAGCAAGAATATATCCGCCAGGCTTATAGAACCGCAGAAAATCGAACAAGGAATAACGAATGTCGAATGTAAACCTTCAAAATACTGCGTTTCCTTGTTAGATATTCGTTATTCGATTTTTAAAAACGGCGTTTTGCCCATCCGGTTATGAAAAAATCATCCTCAATTTTCTCTACGGATCTGCATGATCTTCCACCCTGGCTGGTGGATTTAATACCGCCTGTGATCTTTGCCGCATGGCTCTGCATACTTGGCCCGTGGTGGACGGTCTACGAGTTTGATCCCGATGAAGGTTTTAACCTTATGAAAGCGGCCTTGGTGTCTTCCGGTTACCCGTTGTATACCGAGGTCTGGAGCGACCAACCACCTGTTTTTACAATTTTATTGTCCAAAATCATTGGCGTGTTTGGTTTCTCTGTTGTTGCGGCGCGCTGCTTATCTCTTTTCTTTTCCTGCGTTCTCCTTTGGTCCCTTTTCCGGGTCTTGCGTCGATTAGAAGGTTACCCCGTGGCTTGGCTCACGGTAGGTTTCATTGGCTTGGGTTTCCTATACCAAAAACTGAGCGTTTCGGTCATGGTTGGACTGCCTGCCATTGCCTTCGCTGTTCTGGCCTTGGATCAATTATTACTGAATCTTAAGGGGCCTAAACACTGGCGGCTCTTTTTGTCGGCGGGATTAATGGCTGTGTCGCTCCAAACAAAGTTCTTTACCTTTACCCTGTTGCCAACCATGATCTATGGGCTACTAATGGTTTCTCGCCGGGGAAAGAACCCGGGGGAGAAGTCATGGCAGCCCGGATTTTTACCATTACTCCTTGAATGGCTGGCAGGACTCTTTGTGGTTTTTTACCTAATTGGTTTAGCGGCAAATATGGATTTTGCGCGGGATATTTTGGCGCCACACCTGGGTTTCGAAATTTGGTCGGCATTTCCGAAAAGCGATATGGAAATCTTCTGGTCCATGGTAACCAGGGACTGGTATTACTGCCTGATGGTTCCGGCGGCTTTATTTCTGGCCTCGCCCGATAAACAAAAGAATAATTGGCTGCCCTTACTTTGGATTATAGCCACAGGCGTTGTCTTATTCTTCCACAAACCCATCTGGTATCATCATGCCCTGCTGGTTATTATTCCTTTTGCTTGGTTAGCCGGAATGGGATTTATGGTGCTTTGGGATTACTTTTCCAAACCTTACGCACCGGACAAATTTCCAGGCCACAAATATTGGATACCAGCGTTATTGATTCTGCTGGTGGGATTTCCGTTGGTGCGGAACCAGGTCCATAACGCTCTCCTTTTCAATGGAAAACCGGAACCGGCAGACGTGGCCGCTTTTAATAAAATGCATCGTTATGCCCAAGGGACCCGCTGGGTGGTTACGGATCGGCCCATTGACGCCTTTTACAACGAATTATTAACTCCTCCTCCCCTGGCTGTTTACTCCTGGAAGCGGACAAAATCCGGGAAATTGTCCCCGGAGGACGTTTTAGGTTACCTGGAAGAATATAAACCTGAGCAAGTTAGTTTTCGGCGTCTGCCCATGGATTCCCTTCTGTTGGTTTATTTAAACGGGCATTACATCCGGCAGAGAGACGGTCTTATAGATTGGTATTTCGTCTTACCGGAGCTGGGAAAAAAAAGTTTGATTTTTAACGCAGAGGCGCAGAGAACGCAGAGAAAAGATTAAAAGAAGAAACAAAAAAAGAATTATCACAAAGAGTTAAAGAGTAAAAGAGGGTAAAAGAATAATTATTTTTTTGCTTTTCCTCTGCGCCTTGTACTTATGGACATAAAAAATATGAGTGGAAATTCAGAGTTAAACAATACAGAGGAAATACGGGAAAATCGTTGGCTCCAGCCCAATGCGTTGGTCTTCTATTTCACGTTATTGGCGGCCCTGCTGGCCTTTAAGGGTCTTGGGCTTAACGACTTCTGGGATGACGAAGCCAATACCGCCGTGATTGGCAGAAACCTGCTGAAAACCGGGGAGTTAACCGCGTGGGACGGACGCAACCTGCTTTCCTACGGAATGGGAGGCCAACTCACCGAGGACATGAAAAAGTTGACCCACCCTCCCCTGCAATATGTTGTGGCCGCGGCCGGTTTGTGGTTCTTTGGAGACTCCACCGCCGGTATCAGGTTTTTTTTCGTATTAATAGGACTCCTGACAGTCCCCTTCGCGGCGGCCTGGTACCGCCATGAATTTGAGAGTAAATCTTATTGGCTTGCCGGTTTCCTCCTGGCGGTAAACGTGCCATTTCTCCTTTATATACGGCAGGTTCGCTATTATCCTCTCGGCTTGGCCTTTTCCTTTGCGACGTTATGGATATGGTCGTCTATTAGCAAAGGGAAAAACGCCCCGGCGCGGATATTGGCGGGGATCCTGTTCTTCAGCTTGCTCATCATAAGCCAACCCCTTTACTCCATCGCCACATTAGCCATTATTTTTCTGAGCCTGGTCCGCTCCAAGTATCGATGTGGAGTTAATTTTGTTTTCCTGGGCTTATTAACGGCCCTTAGCCTGATTACCTTGCTGGTGATCGATCATTATTATTCTCATTCCCTTCTACGGGTGTATGGCCAGGGAAATTTTTGGGCAACCCGGGCGACTCATTTTTTAAAGCTTATTCCTATGGTCTCTGTGGATTCCCTTCGGTTTGAACTCATGCCGGCGGGTATGTTTTTATTCGCGTGGGCGGGATATTATTTGGCAGGAGAAAAGGGGCTTGGCTACATCAAAAATATTGGCATGTGCCTGGCTTATTGTTTAATCGCTATTGTGGTTATAACGTGGTGTTCACCCCAACCTGTCCTAAATGCAAAATTCGCCGATATGCGATATTACGTCATGCTTATTCCCCTTGGTTCCTGCATGGCGGCGGCAATATTTGAGCTATTTCATTCCTCTTGCCAAAAAACACCGAAGATTGTTTTTTTGTTAACTCCAATTGCAGGCAAAGCCAAAGCCTTTAATTTAAAGAGGCAATATATTGCGACATTTTTTTTGATAATTTTAGTTTTCAGCAATGTCCTGACCCTTAATTTTATATTGCAAGGCGGATTGCAATTCCGTTGGGTTCAATATATCCGGGAGATTACCGTAGATTATAAAACCGGTTCCGAAGCCATAGGAGAATTCCTGGAAAAGAATGTCTCTAAAAATGAATGTGTATTCATGGCGCCTTTGCCAATGAATATAATCCAGATGTACTACCATCCCGACTATAAGTTTTGCGGTCTGGTAACTTCCGAAGCTGCTTTTGCAAGGAAAAACCGGGAGGTTCTTCGCGAGGACCTGTTTTTTGAAAAGACCATACCTGATTATTTTATTACGACAGGTAAGAATAGCCGGAATTTTGTAAAACGGCTCAATCATATTTATGGACCGGGCGCCTATGAGCTTTCAGAAATTCTACCGGTATATGGGGGGAATTTGACAAGGCCTGAAATACTCTTGCGAACTTTTGGAACTCTTATTGTGCAAAACCCCTTAGAGCATGGCGTTTTAATAGTCAAACGCACACGGGCTCCTGCCTATTTGCCCCGAATTTCCGCTCGGCAGATGCAGGATTTGTTAGAATTTTAGCGGCGCTTTAGCTGTTTGAAAAATATTTGGCACTCGCAGCTCCGAGCCCAATTCGCAGTGAGTAAAAAAACAGCATCGCTTACCGTTTAAACCATCGAAACAAGTGAGACTGCTGTTTTGGTTAAATTAAAAGCAAAACCCAAATCTTTACTCTTAGGAATACAGGAAATGCAGGAAAAAAGCTTAAAAAAGAACTACTTTTTCTTAAAATTCAAGAGCCATCACCGCCACCTTTTCTCTAAGGAAACAAGAAATAAAAGGAATTTAAAGTCTTTGTCTTTCTTCCTGCCCTTCCTGCCTTCCTTAGCGTTATAGGTTTTTTCTTTTTTTAAACTGAATGCCTTGCTCCGATGCGAAGGGTTTTTACTGCAATCAGTTCCAAAAATATCAATTCACGTATATACCTGATTATCAAAGGAATAAAATGGAAATTCCTAAACTATCAAGTTAATTCTATCGTAATATTTTGGTTTTTCAAGTTATTTATAACAGCATCTGCAACCCATGAATTAATGCTCTTATGAGTTGACGCCGCTGCTTGCGCAACTTTGCTATGAATTTCCGGGCTAAGCCTTAGGCTGAATTTTCCTGAAAATGGTTTTTCCGGTGATTTCCCTTCTTGATCACACATTTCGAGGTAATCGTCAATAGAGTCTTTTAAAGCTATTTTGAGGTCATCAATACTTCTGCCTTGAAATGTGATGACGTCCTTAATGCCTAAAACCTGCCCATGAAAAATGTCAGCTTTTTCATCGTATTCGAAATAACCTTTGTAGCCTCTATATGTCATCATGGTTTTTCTCCTATTTTGGTAAAAGTCTATGGATTCTTTAAAGCGATTTGAGTATCCTTCCTGATTTTGTAGCATCGAGTAGTTTTTTCATTTGTCATTTCCGTCTCGATAGTCGGAACAATGCATTCATCCGAAACATGAAAAGGCGTGCCTAATGTGACATCTCTGATAGAAAGCAATACATCATACTTCAAATAGTCATCATTGACGGCACGACCCATGAAAAATTTTGTTAAAGGTTTCGCGAGGAAATAGAAATTTT
>JAJDAS010000221.1 GCA_029261755.1 Nitrospinia bacterium | reverse complement strand
AGAAGTGGAAACAAATTCTGGATGAAGAACGTGGAGGCCAACAAGTGTTATTTGAGTATGACTTCCCGGATATGACCCAAGTAAAGGGTTTTGATGTTGAAGAAGATGTTATGCATTTTACAGAAAAAGAAATTCTGCTGGAAAACCTTTTGATCAAACTTATTGAAAAATATGGAATATCTTTTTCAGAAAAAGAATATAAAAGAACGCTTGTTGAAATGGAAAAACAGGGCAAAATACAAATAAATAGAGACCCTGAGCTAACACCAGGCACAAAGAGAAAAGCGACTGCCATGAATTTTAAAAAATACAAAATACAAATCTTAAGGAGAAAGCATTGGCAACAAAGTCTTCCATTGAATGGACTGAATCAACGTGGAATCCAATAACCGGGTGCACAAAAATAAGCCCCGGATGTGGCAACTGTTATGCCGAACGTATGGCTTTGCGTCTGCAAGCCATGGGGCAACCTAACTACGTGAATGGATTTAAACCCGCCATTCATAATCATGCCTTGGAAATTCCGTTAAAATGGAAAAAACCTCAGAATATATTTGTTAACTCCATGAGCGACCTTTTTCACGAGGATGTTCCTATGGAATTTATTTTGAAAGTCTTTGAGGTAATGAAAAAAGCTCATTGGCATCGTTTCCAAATTTTAACCAAGCGAGCCAGCCGCTTAGAAGAACTGAGCGACCAACTTACGTGGACACCTAATATCTGGATGGGAGTGAGTGTGGAAAGCCAAAAATACATAGACAGGGTTGACAAGCTTCGCAACACAGGAGCTGAAGTAAAGTTCCTTTCATTGGAACCCTTGTTAACTCCTATTCAACTTATGAACCTATGCAATATAGACTGGGTCATCCTGGGAGGTGAATCTGGTCCCGGAGCCCGCCCCATGGACCCGGACTGGGTGCTTGATATCCGTGACCAGTGCCTGAAGGCAAACGTCCCTTTCTTTTTCAAACAGTGGGGAGGAGTCAATAAAAAGAAGGCAGGTCGACTATTAGAAAACAGAATATGGGACCAAATGCCCACTCCCCAAGAAACTGACAAAGTTTTAATTCCTGCTTAAAAAAGCTTAGCTTCTCCACTTTATCGTTAACCTGTCTGCGTGCAACGCACAGGCAGATGGCTTAAGTTAAAAAGCATTAAATATTTTTAAAAGATTTAATAGTGCTCCGTCCTCATGATTTTGACTTCCCATTCTCCTTTCCCCTATTGTATATAAAAGAAAGGCACAAATTAACTAAAAAAGCACTTTCCCATGAGCAAATCCTTCAGAATTTTACATACGGAAGCCTCCGTAGGCTGGGGAGGCCAGGAGATTCGCATCCTTCAGGAGTCCCAATGGCTCGCCCAAAAAGGACACAAGGTCTTCATCCTGTGCGCTCCCAAAAGCGGTATCGCCGAGCGATATGCTCACCGGCAAATCCCCAATCTGTTTTTCTCCACCATCCCCTTTAAAAGAACGCTGGACCCCTTCGACATTGTCCAGATTATCCAATTCATACGCAAAGAAAAAATAGATGTGGTCCATACCCACAGCTCTATCGATAGCTGGACCGCTTCCGCAGCCGCCAAGATCACAGGCGTTCCCATTGTCAGAAGCCGACACGTCACCATCCCCATAAAAGATTTTTTTCCACGAAACCTGGTGTACCGGTTCCCCGACAGGTTCATCACCAGCGGAAAAAAAATAGAAGAGATGGTGGTTGCCTTGCGCTGCGTGTCTCAGAACCAAATGGTTTCTATTCCAGCCGGAGTGGACCTGGAGCGCTTTTCTCCAAATAACGACGGCTCCGGCGTCCGTGAAGAGTTCGGAATCCCAAAAGATGCCGTGTTAGTGGGCAAAGTGGCCATCATCCGGGGATGGAAGGGGCACAACGATTTCATTGACGCGGCGGAAATGGTTTTGAAGGAGAAACCCGACACCTACTTTATGGTTGTGGGCTCCGGTCCAGGTTTTGACGGCGTAAAAAACATTATCCGGGAAAAGAAGCTGGAAGATCGGATTCTCATGACCGGTTACCGTGAGGATGTTCCCAATGTGATCAGCGCTCTGAATGTGCTGGTACTGGCATCCAGGTCGGGCGAGGCCACATCCCAGGTGATTCCCCAGGCATGGGCTAGCAGAAGATGTGCGTTGGCTACCACGGCGGGGGGTATCAAGGAAATTGTGCGCCACGAGGAGAACGGTCTTCTGGTTCCTCCCAGGGACCCGTCCGGCATGGCAGAGGCAATCCGCCGCTTAGTGGATGATCCTGATCTCAGATCCCGGTTAGCCGAGGCAGGCTATTCCTTTGCCGTAAAGCATCTATCCCTGGAAAAGATGATGGAAAGCACCCTGGCTGTTTATGAGGAGTTGGCGGGAGGAAAGAAAGGATCTAATAAAGAGCTTAACATCGAACATCGAACGTCCAACACTGAACATCGAAGAAGGTAGGTTTTTTAGAGAAACAGTCGTATCAGGAAATGCCTTTGTCAAAGATTCCTGCCTTCTTCGGCGTTCGATGTTCAGGGTTCGATGTTCGATGTTGAATGTTCAAAATTCCCCCCTTTCCAGCCGGGAAGACTGTCGTTCCTCATGAGACACAGAGCAAAAGGAATGGCCATGAGGAAATAGAGCAACATCACCACCTCGGAGTCGAAAAAGTTGACTTCAAAGAGCCCGGCGGCCAGAAAACCCCCAACAGATGCGGCACTTCCTGCAGTTACAGCCCGGACGAACGGGTCGGCGCGTTCCATCCCATGGAATATCCAGTGGCATTTCAGAAAGTAGACTAACCATATCCCCAGCCAAGTAGTAATCCCCAAAATCCCGGAGGCCGCAAGTAGTTGGAAAATATTGCTGTGCAGTCCCCCCGTCTTTCTCTGATTTGGGGAGACCTTGTACTGTTCAAAGACCTTGGGAATCGAGAAAAATCCTATGCCGGTTATGGGGTAGTCCTTCCATATTTTCACCCCCACCTTCCACATGTTGACCCTGGTGAGCACGGTTGGATTGGAAGGGTCAAAGGTACTCCATGCGCGATTCTGGACCTGCCCCGGAGAAACCAAAATCAATGCCACAAATACCACGGGGATCAATATTAAGAGTTTCCAGTTCTTGAGGAAAACCAGGAATCCCAAGCCAACAAACAAGCCCACCCAGGCGCTCCTGGTGAGGGAAAGTGCAAGACCCGCCAAATTAAGAAAAAGAATGAGGAATAGCCACCAGTCTCTCCTCCAGTTAAAATCAAAAATCAGGAGGGATGAAACCATGAGGGAAACCAACATCAGCAAGGCTGCAAAGGTTACGTAAATACTCATGGTTCCTTCGGCGCGAGTAAGGAGGCCCAGACCCGTTTCGAAGGTCTTGAAACAGGCATAAAGCGCCGTACAAGCGGCCACGATGAAAATAATCTTCAGGAGAAGCCTGATCTGCTCCGGGCTCTTCAGATTATTGAGAAAGAAAAAGAAGATGGTTATCTGTAGGAGTTTTTTCAGGACATAAAAACTCCGGGACGGATCGATGGCAAACAGGCTGGTTAAAAGGGCGGCCAGAGCAAAAAGAAAAAAAGTGATTCCCAGTGGAAGACGAATCTCCTTCCAGGAGTTTTTTAGATAAGCCGAAGTGAGCCACGCCAGCGCCCCAACGGAGAAGGCGATTTGGGTAATGCTGATGGATACTACACATCCGCAAGCAAATGCGATAAAGCTAACAGTTACAATCTGTTCCGCAATGGAGAGGGCTCGGTTTTTGTCCATTTTTTCTCGTTCTCAGGTAAGCGTTCACAGGTAGGGAGGTTGAAAATATTCCAAATCTCCGGTTTTAGCACTATTACATCCCCCTTGATCCCCCTTTGCTAAGGGGGAATTAAAACCAGTCCCCCCGAAGGGGGGGAAAAGGGGAGTGTAGCAACCGCACAGTAGTAGTCCAAGCATATTGTTCATTTGGCAACCATCGTGAACGGCTACAAAAATTTTATAGCTTTTGGGTAAAAATTGCCAGAGCAATGAAAAAGCCCTCAAATAAAACTGTTGTTATGGATAAGCAAAGCAATCATAATATAGTTTTCTAAGTCAATTTTAACCTATTGCAATTTTTAAGGGAACTTCGATCTATGTCTCAATCGGTAACTGATAAACTATGGGAACTCCTGACTCCGGTGGTGGAATCGGAGGGGATGGAGCTTGTGGAGGTAGAGTACAAAAAAACGGGCAGGGATTGGGTGGTGCGCGTTTTTATCGATAAAGAAGGCGGCATCACCGTTGCTGACTGTTCTCTCATCAGTTGGCAAATCAATCCGCTTCTGGATGTGGAAGATATTATTCCCCACCAATACACCCTGGAAGTCTCTTCTCCCGGACTGGACAGGCCCTTGAAAAAAATTGCCGACTATCAACGGTTCAAAGGCCAACTCGCCAGGATCACCACCTTCGCCTCTGTGGAAGGCAGGAAAAAATATTTGGGGAGAATCCTAGGTGTGGAAGGAGAAAAGGTGCTGCTGGATATCGAGGCCGAGAAACAACAGATCTCCATTGCAATTCAGGATATCGCCAAAGGTAATCTGGAAGTGGAGTTTTGATTTTTGATAAAAAAATAGCTTAGGAATGGAGGAAACCAGGAAAAAACCTAAAAAGCAAAAAAGCTAGTAAGAATCTTCCTGCATTTCCTGCCTTCCTAATATGAAAATGGTTTATGAAGTTCTTTCTTCATCAGGTTAATTAGATTGAGAATCAATGGAACTAAAACTAACTATTAAACACGAACCCGTTCGTATCGATTCAGTAGGCAAAGACGGCTTTTGTAAACAATTCCAGCTTGAGAATGGAGTTGTTTGTGAAGAAGACATCCCTGCAGGAGAAGATTTAAACCAATACATCATCTCGCTTCGCAAAGATATCGCTTTGTCGAAAGATGCTTATACTACCGAAAATGAACTCAAAAAAGTCCTTGAAGACTTAACCAAGGTCTGGCCTGTAATCACGGGATACCGGATGGGCCATGACAAATCAACCACTACCAAAGTCCCAAGTTATGAGTCTAACGCACATGAAGTGAAAGATGCGCTTCTGAAAAAAGAAAAAAGGGAAAAGATTTATGCAGAGTTAAAAAGCTCATGGTCTATCTGGAACGCTTATAAAGTACCGCCACTTGAAGAAGCCTTGAAACTCAGAAGTGCGATTTTGGATGATCCCAAACTTGATCGTCTTATAAAATATTTATTCAATGGGTATGAAAACCATGAGTTCTGGTTTTTGTTCATTTACAAGGTAAGAGACCAGCTAAAGATCATACACGGCAACGAGAAAGAAACCCGCACAATTCTTAAAATTTTAGAAACACAATGGAATGATTTTGGTAATACACTTAACAATTATGATCTCCGACATCCGGGGCACAAAAACAAAACGGAACCGCTAGACCCAAGAGAAGCCGATAGAATTCTTCTTACGGCAAGAACCTGGGTGGCAAAGGAACTAAAACGAAGGAACCTCCCTTTTGCCATGAACGGTTTGGCTGAAGGTTCAGTTTAACGGCGTCACAAGATCTCTGCAAGACTAATTCAACCGAGGATTCGGAAAAATGAATAAACTCCAAGTGATGAAAGAGCTAAAAGAATTGCTGGAAAAAAATTTTCCAGGCTGGATTGATCAAGTGATTCTTTTCGGTTCCCAATCCAAAGGAAGCTCTAATTATTATTCTGACTACGATGTTCTGGTTATTTTGAAAAAAATGTATGATTGGAAATTCAAAAATGAAATTTATGACAAAAGTTGGGAAATTGATTTTAAGTATGACATTCTGACCGATATTAAGTTGATCGCCAGGAAAGACTTGAAAACTATCAAAGGAAAGCAACCTTTCATATTAGATGCTCTTGAGAACGGGATTAGATTATGACGTTAAGCAACGAAGATCGAAAAACATTAATAAAAAATTATGCGGAAAAAGGTCAGGCTACCATCGAGAAGGTACGTTTTCTAATAGACAACAGTGAGTTTGCCCTGGCCGTAAATCGAATTTACTATGGCATTTATTATATGCTCTCTGCATTAGCTCTCAAGAATCACCATGAAACTTCCAAACATGCTCAACTTATCAGTTGGTTTAATAAGGTTTTCGTTAAAGAAGGAATCGTGAACGAAAAATACGGCAAAATGATTCGAAAATCATTTGAAAACCGGATGGAAGGAGATTATAACGTTCTTTCAAATTTCCCAAGAGATGAAGTAGAGCAAGCTTTTAAGGAAATGAAAGATGTCATTTCCGAAATTCAAAAGTTAATATGATATGGTAATTTGGATCAAGAAAAACAGACTTTCTATTTAAAAAGTACATCTCGCCATGGAAAAAGAGATACATCAACTGAACATTGCCGGAACAACCTTCCGAACCATCATTGAGCCTTTCAAAATCAAGTCGGTGGAACCAATCCACATGACCACCAGGGCGGAACGCCAAAAAATCCTTGAGGTCGCCCATTACAATATTTTCTTCGTTAAAGCTGAGGATGTAATCATTGACCTGCTCACCGACAGCGGAACCAGCGCCATGAGTTCGGAGCAGTGGGCCGCCGTGATGCGTGGGGATGAGGCATACGCCGGCAGCCGGAGTTATGAACGATTTGAAAAAAAGATCAAAGAAATTTTCGGCTTCAAACATGTTATTCCCACACACCAGGGACGCGCCGCTGAACGCATCCTTTTTTCCGTCATGTGCAAACCCGGTGACGTGGTTCCCAACAACAACCACTTCGATACCACGCGGGCCAACGTGGAATTTCAAGGCGCCATAGCGGAGGATCTTGTTATACGGGAGGGGTTGGACCCTCAAGTCTACCATCCTTTCAAAGGAAATATGGATCTTGAAAGGCTGGAAAATCTCATTGCAAAGGTGGGACGCGAGAAAATTCCCTTGTGCATGATCACCGTTACCAACAACTCCGGAGGTGGACAGCCGGTCTCCATGGAAAATATCAAGCAAGTTAAAAAAGTTCTCTCCAAACATGGCATTCCTCTTTATCTGGACGCCTGTCGATTCGCAGAAAACGCTTACCTCATTAAGCTTAGGGAAAAGGGCTATCAGAATACGCCTGTAAAAGAGATTGCGAAAGAGATGATGAGTTACGCCGACGGCTGCACTATGAGCGCAAAGAAGGACGGCCTGGCCAATATCGGCGGCTTCCTTTGCACCAATGACGACCATCTGGCGCAGCAGGAAAGGGACCTCTTGATTCTAACGGAAGGCTTTCCCACTTACGGCGGCATGGCGGGAAGGGATATGGAGGCCATAGCCGTGGGACTGGAAGAAGTTTTGAAAGAAGATTACCTCATTTACCGCATTGCGGAAACCCATTACCTGGGGAAACACCTGGAAGAGTTGGGGTTCCCCATCATGCAGCCTCCAGGGGGGCATGCTATTTATATCGACGCCAAGGCGGCCCTGCCCCATATTCATCCTTCCCAGTATCCGGGCCAGGCGTTGGTTTCGGAATTGTATTTAACGGGAGGCATACGTGGGGTGGAAATCGGTTCCGTGATGTTTGGCAAGGTGGATCAGGAGACCGGCAAGGAGACCCCCGCTGCCATGGAGTTGGTAAGATTGGCCATTCCCCGAAGAGTTTACACGCAAAGCCATATCGATTATGTAATCGAAGCCTGCAAAAAAGTGTGGAAAGACAGGGAAGAGCTGAAAGGATTCAAGATCACCAAACAGGCAAAGTTTTTAAGGCATTTTACCGCGCATTTTGACATGGCTTGATGTAAGGGACGGGTCAGAAATAAATTAGTGTTTTTAGCGCTCAGATTTAGGTTAGATTTGGCCGGTACGATTGAGCGAAACCGCAGTAATAGCAACGCTCTTTTGAGGATTTCGCGATTGAGGGCCGGTTAAAGATGGCCTGAATATGAGATGCTAAAATGCCAAGTTATTTGTGACC
>JAJDAS010000220.1 GCA_029261755.1 Nitrospinia bacterium | reverse complement strand
ATGGGTCAAGGCGCCTACGGAAATGTAATCAGGCCCGGCGAGAGCATAGTCTCTTACATTTTCCAAAAGGATGCCGCCAGAGACCTCTATTTTGGCTTGTCCGTCGATCTTTGCCACACAAGCCTTCACTTCCTCCACGCTCATATTATCCAGCAGAATGGTTTCCGCTCCTGCCTGCAGGGCTTCCTCCACTTGCTGCATGGTGGAAGTTTCCACCTCTACTCGAAGAAGGTGCGGCGCGTTTAGACGCACCCGGTCCACGGCGGTTTTAATGGAACCTGCCGCCATGATGTGGTTATCCTTGATTAAAATTCCGTCATAAAGCCCAAAACGATGATTATGGCCTCCGCCGCATGAAACCGCGTATTTATCCAGTGATCGGAGACCGGGGGCAGTTTTCCTGGTATCGATGATTTTTGCTTTGGTCTCCGAAACTTCTTCAACGTATCTGGCGGTGAGGGTTGCAATACCGCACATCCTTTGCAGGATGTTCAACGCGGTCCTTTCCCCGGAAAGAAGGGCGGCGGTACCGCAAGCAATCTTCCCCAACTCTATCCCTTTGGGGATTTTGTCCCCATCCTGATAATCGGTTTTCCATTGTGCGCCAGCATCTAACTCCTGAAAAACGGCCAGGAAGATTTTACTCCCAGCTAACACCGCATCTTCCTTGAATTGGACCCTGCCGGTGGAAAAGGAATCCTCCAACACAATGGAATCCGTGGTTACATCTTTATGCCCAATATCCTCCTGAAGGGAGCTTTTGACAAATTCGGATGTTTTAAAATGGCAGGCAGGAGTAGCTGGCATATAGTTTACTGATTCGAGAAGGTTTTAATTGGCCAGTGGGAATAAAGCATTGCGTTACCCTTAACGGCTTTCCGGTTGGTTTTATTAATACGTGGAAGATTATGATAATCGAGAAGAAAGTTTTCGTGGTTTTCCGGAACAAGAAACCCGAATGCACTAAAGAAATGATTTTCAAACGATGCGCTAGAATACTCTAAGACAGGATATGGGGTCAAGAAGGAAATGGGGCGCCACTGGCAGGATTTCCAGTGGTGGAGAATGTGACTACAAAGGAAAAAATACAGTAAACCTTATATGGTAACTACTCAGGTGAAAAGGTCGAAGGCTAAAGTAAATCAAGTATATCGAAAAACCTTAATCAAACTATTCATAACCTTTTTAGTGCTTTTCCCTTCAGACTTCAGTCTGGACACCTACGTAGTTACCTTTTATATTATAAACACATTAGAGGTTTTGAAAGACAACAAGAGGGAAAGGAAAGTTTTTTAAAAAAAAACCTCCCCCACCACCACCTTCGCAAGGAAGGGGAAATTCAAAACAAAAACCTCTGTTTTTACTGAACTTTATAAACCTGTAGCGCTCGGCAATGTTTTTTCAAAAACGACCTTCCTTCTTCAGCATTCGACATCGGAAGTTCATTATTCGACGTTCATCTATTACGCTTTTTCCTTCCCTTCTTTGCCTGATTCCGTTGGCTCGGCAGATTCGGCAGTTTGCGTATCCTCCGGAACGTCTTTTCCCTTCTCCTTCTCAAGAGCAGCTTTGCTCTTTTTCTCTTCCTTTTCTATAAGAGCTGCCTGAGCGGCTGCAACAGTAGCCGCAGGAATTCTGTAAGGCGAACAACTCACATATTTCAGCCCAAGGCTGTGGAAAAACTCAACGGAACTGGGTTCTCCACCATGTTCGCCGCAAATGCCCAGGGTCATGTTGGGTTTTACTTCCCTGGCCTTTTCGATGGCCATTTTCATCAGGGCTCCCACACTCTCCTTTTCAATATAGACGAATGGATCTCTGGCAAAGATGCCTGCTTTTAGATAGGAGGGCATAAAGGACCCTGCGTCATCACGGCTGATTCCCAGTGTAGTTTGGGTGAGATCGTTGGTTCCGAAGGAAAAGAAGTCGGCTTCCTTTGCTATTTCATCAGCGGTCAAAGCCGCCCTGGGCAGTTCGATCATGGTGCCGATGTGGTATTTGACCTTTTTCTTGGCTTTGTCCTGAATATCTTTAGCCACCTCTTTGATAAGGGCCTTCTGGGCAGTCAGCTCTTTCACATTACCAACCAAAGGAACCATGATTTCCACATGGACGGGAATTCCTTTGCCCATACATTCCGTAGCGGCGGAAAAAATAGCGGTGGCCTGCATTCTGGTGATTTCCGGGAAAGTGATTCCCAACCGGCATCCTCTATGTCCCAACATGGGATTGAATTCATGGTGTTTTTCAATTTCTTCCAATATTTTTGAAAGTTGCGCCAATTTGGGAGATTTCTTGCCAGCTGCATTCAGTTGGGCAGTTTGGTGGACCAAATCGTCTTTCTTGGGCAAAAATTCGTGCAACGGAGGATCCAGAGTCCTAATGGTGACGGGGTTTCCTCCCATATCCTTAAAGATAGCGATAAAATCCTTTTTCTGCATACTGAGAAGTTTTTTCAAAGAATCGGTGTAAATCTGGATATCCTTTTTGAATTCGCTTTCCAGTTCCTTCTTTCTTTTTGCCAATTCTTTTTTCGCTGCTCCGAGACTTGCGGAGCTTTTTTTCTCCAGTTCACGGATAAGGTCAAGCCCCAACTGGCCACGCTGGGCATGAAGTATCATGTCCTGTACAATGGGAATACGCTTTTCGTCGAAGAACATATGTTCCGTGCGGCAAAGCCCAATACCGGAGGCGCCGAAAGCGATGGCGATTTTTGCATCTTCCGGAGTATCAGCGTTGGCCCTCACATCGAGCTTTTTAAAACTGCCCGCCCATTTCAGGATCTGATCGAAATCCTCATAAAGTTTGGAACTGCCCGCGCTCAACTTCCCTTCAATCACCTGAATAATCTCGGAATTCATGGTGGGTAGCTCTTCCAGAAAGATATCGCCAGTGGAGCCGTCAAAGGAGATCCAGTCGCCTTCCGCTATATTTTGGCCGTTGATGGTGAGCGTCTTTCCATGTTCCTCCACTTCCATAGCCCCACAACCCACAACCGCAGGTTTACCCATCTGGCGGCTAACCACGGCGGCATGGGAGGTCATACCTCCCGTGGCAGTCAAAACCCCTGAGGATACGGCCATTCCGTGGATATCATCCGGAACGGTTTCCTGCCGAACCAGAATCACTTTCTTTTTTTTATGATGCCACTTGACTGCATCGTCGGCGGTAAAGACCACTCTTCCCGTAGCAGCGCCGGGGGAGGCGGCCAACCCTTCGGCAATGGATTTGGCCTTAGCCCTTTCTTTGGGCGAAAACATAGGGTGAAGAAGCTGGTCTAGGGAGTTCGGATCAATCCTTCTGATCGCTTCTCGCCTGCTGATCAAACCTTCCCTCACCATATCCATGGCAATCTTGATGGCGGCAGTTCCAGTCCTCTTCCCGTTTCGGGTCTGGAGCATATATAGAATTTCTTCCTGGATGGTAAACTCAAAATCCTGGATGTCCTTGTAATGTTTTTCGAGGCGAGCAGTAATATCTCTGAGCTTTTTATAAGGTTGGGGCATAATGGTCTCAAGGTCCTCAATGGGCTTTGGGGTTCTAATTCCTGCCACCACATCTTCCCCCTGGGCGTTTAGCAGGAATTCACCAAAGAATTTCTTTTCGCCAGTGGCCGGATTCCTGGTGAAACCTACGCCCGTAGCCGAGTTGTTTCCCATATTTCCAAAGACCATCATCTGAACATTTACCGCAGTACCTAAGTCCTCGGGAATGTTGTTCAGTTTTCTGTACGTTACTGCTCTTGGATTGTTCCAGGATTTGAAAACCGCGTTTCGGGACATTTTCAACTGTTCTTTCGGATTATCGGGGAATTCATGCCCCGTATGGTTCTTGTAGACATCTTTGTAGTCGGAGACCAACTCTTCCAGTGCGAATTCGCCAAGCTCCTGATCAAAAAGTACTTTTTCTTTTTTCTTCTTCTGGACCAGGAGTATTTCAAACTCCTCTTTATCTATGCCTTTAACCACGTTGCCAAACATCTGGATGAAGCGCCGATAACTATCGTATGCAAAAACGGCGTTACCGGTTTTTTGCGCCAGGGCAACCACCGTGATGTCATTCATCCCCAGATTCAGTATGGTGTCCATCATGCCCGGCATAGAAAACTTTGACCCTGACCTGACGGAGACAAAGAGCGGATCGGTTTTGGAATTGAATTTAGAGTCGGAAAGTTTTTCCAGCTTTTTGATGGCTTCATCCATCTCCTTTTCGGTGCTTTGGGGAAGCTTGCCTTTTTCCTTGAGAAACTTCTTGCAAGCTTTGGTGGTAATGGTGAATCCCGGCGGAACAGGTATTTCCGCCCTGGACATTTCCGCCAGGCCCGCTCCTTTCCCACCAAGGAGTTCCTTCATTTCGCCTGAACCCTCCGTACAGTTTGGACCAAAAAAATAAACATATTTGTCACACATTTTTTTCCCCTTCGCAGCTAAAAATTGGTCTTTCTTAATCGGGCAAGCCAGCGATACGTTGGCCTATTTCTTCCGCAACTTTTTCTTCCGATATTCGAATTTGCTCCATGGTGTCTCGGTCCCGCAAGGTAACCGTTCCATTTTCCATGGTGTCAAAATCAATGGTGATGCCATACGGGGTGCCGATTTCATCCTGCCGCCGGTACCTGCGTCCGATGGATCCTTTTTCGTCGAAAAAAGTAGTATAAAATTTTCTTAAGCCGGACTCTAATTTTTTGGCCCTTTCCAATAGTCCACCCTTTTTGGAGAGAGGAAATATGGCTACTTTGATGGGAGCGAGCCTGGGGTCCAGCTTCAAAACGGTTCTGTCCTCCTCTTCGACATAGGAGTCCGCCAAAAAAGCAAGGGTGCTTCGATCCACCCCGGCAGAGGGTTCTATGACATAAGGAATGAATTTTTCATTGGTCTCCTCAGAAAAGTAATGCAGATCCTTTCCGCTTCTCTTGGAATGTTGGGTAAGATCAAAATCGGTGCGGTTGGCGATCCCTTCCAGCTCGGACCATCCGATAGGAAAGAGAAATTCCACATCTGCGCAAGCCTTGGCGTAGTGGGCCAGTTCATCTTGTTCGTGGTCCCGAAGCCGCAGCTTTTCCTTCTTGATTCCCAGCTTGATGTACCAATTCAACCTTTCCTCGCGCCAATATTCGTACCATTCGGTATCGGTCCCCGGTTTTACAAAAAACTCGATCTCCATCTGTTCGAATTCCCGGGTACGGAAGGTAAAGTTCCCAGGGGTGATTTCATTCCGAAAGGATTTACCGATCTGCGCTATGCCGAAGGGAACCTTCATACGAGCGGAAGCCTGGACGTTTTTGAAATTGACGAAGATGCCCTGGGCTGTTTCCGGCCTCAAGTAAACGGTGGCCTGACTATCTTCCACCGGCCCCATGAAAGTTTTGAACATTAGATTGAACTGCCGTTCGTCTGTAAGCTCTCCGCCGCACTCCGGGCATTTTTGCTCTTTGAGATGGTCGGCCCGGAATCTACGCTTGCAAGACTTGCAGTCCACGAGAGGGTCGGAAAAAGAGTCGATATGCCCGGATGCCTCCCATACGTGGGGATGCATAAGGATGGAAGCGTCCAGTCCCGCCATGTCGTCACGGCTTTGCACCACCGATTTCCACCATTGTTCCTTGACGTTTTTTTTCAGTTCCACTCCCAGGGGGCCGTAATCCCAGCAACTATTCAGGCCTCCGTATATCTCGCTGCTCTGGAAGATAAATCCCCTTCGCTTGCAGAGGGAAACCAGTTTTTCCATGGTGGCATCGCTTTTATTCATTGTATTCCTTCATAAATAGACAAAATCGAAAAAAATGGGACAGTCACAGCAAAATTGTGAATTATAGGACCTTATGGCTTGGGATTCAAGCCTGGGAGGGAATATTTGCAAGATTTGGGAGGATTTGTGGGGAAAATCGAAAAAAATAGTGTGTATATGAGGTATTGCCCTATTTCGGCTTAATCCAGCTTCGCCAATCTTCGCTGATGGTCTCTTCTTTTTTGTATCTCCACATGGCCTCGTGGCACCTGCAATGGCTTCCCCTTTCCTTACGTTGCGCAAGCAACTCCATGGTCTTAATGATAATTTCCGGAAAAGAGAGCACGCTATCATCCACCAGTTTTTTTTCCGAGGTGTTGGCCATGCCTTCAAAGAGTTTGCCCGATTCATAGGGTCTTTCCGCCACCCCTTCCGCATAGTTGGTGGCATAGCAGATGGCTGCATAGCACATCTCCAATTCCCTTGCCAGGAAGGTTTCGGGAATCAGCGTCATTCCCACCAGATCTCCTCCGAAAGAGCGGTATTTCTTGATCTCCGAGACGGTTTCCAATCTGGGACCTTGCGTACAGACATAAACGCCTTGGTCCCGGAAGTTCTTATTCAGGGTTTTCAGGGATTCCATGGAACAGTCCCGGATTTCTCGGCAGAAGGGACTGCTTTGCCGGATGAAGCCAATGCCGCTATTTTCAAAGAAGGTGTAATCCCTGTTCCTGGTTTCGTCAATCAGGTCATGCGGCACAATAAATTGGCCCACCTGAATTTCGGGATTCATAACCCCCGGGCCGGACCAGGATATGATCCTCTCCACCCCACATTCCTTTAAGGCCCAGACATTGGCCCGATAATTCACAAAAGGAGCGGAAAGGGCGTATCTATCCTCCCCATGCCGCGAAAGAAAAAGAAAGCGCAGTTTGTCCAACTCAAAGGTATGCAGGGGAGCGCTTTTGCCGAATGGAGTGGTGAGCGTCCGAAGAGACAGCTCCCGTCCAAGGTTGTTCCTTTTCAGCAGATCGTACGCTCCGCTTCCTCCTATGATTGCCAATTTGGAGTCCATATTAATTTCCTATTAAGAATGTTACTCAGGTTGCCAGGTTCATGGTTCAAAGTTCACGGTTGCCCGCCTTGCATCCTCTGCCTTCCACTCCCACCCCTCGCCTTTCGTCCCTCGTCCCTCTCTTCCTCCGTCACTCTGCAAGATTTCAATATTTTACACAGGTTTCATTTTTTCCCACCCCTTCAACCTTCATTGGATACCCACCTTGAACTATGAACCTTCTTAGTTACCATCAAAGATCATATCTCAAATCTGAAAAAATGGAAACCGACTAAAGCTCAAAAAACGGTTTTTTAAAAAACCCGGTATCCATTTTGTCATGCAAAACACCTTTCTTTACAAAGAGTTACAAGATTCCGCAATTTTCATAGGGACATTTCCATCCCTCCAAAAAAGTCTTTGTTTTCAATCACTTACAGCACATTGGCATTTTTGGTGGAATCGTAAATGTCCTTTTTTTTTATTTTCATTAATTTACTCTACCTCAGGATTTCGCTCTAAGTGTTTGTTAAATAAAGCTTTTACTAAAATCGCCCTTTACATTGGGCTATTTGGCACGATTTTTGCTTTTTAAGGAATTTTCATTAATTTCACTACAGAAAGGAAGGAGATATGAAAAACAATAATTCGTGCTATGGGATTAGTAGAATTGATATTGGCTCTCCAAAAGGCGGCACCCATGGATGGGAAGTGAGAATCAGGAGAAATTACGAACCTTTTGAAAAATTCTTCAACGATGCAAAATACCCCTCCCAGTGGCAAGCTCTCCGCGCCGCTAAATCGTATAGGGACAAGATCATCAAAGAAAATCCACCTATGCAACGGCGGGAATTCGCGCAGATCGCCAAAAGGAATAATACCTCCGGCAAGGTAGGAGTTAGCAAAGTCTATACATTATGCAAAAGGGGCCACTACCAATATGTTTATGAATATTGGCAAGCCATGTGGACTCCCAAACCGGGGGTGCGCAAATGTAGAAGATTTTCCATCAATAAATATGGCTGGAAAAGAGCCCGCGCAATGGCCATCCAGGTCCGGGAACAAGGTCTGAGCGAGATGAAAGAAGTCCGAAGTAAGAATCAAAAAGTGGCAAGAAAAGTTGGTTAGCCCAGCAATGGCGCGTATTTCCTAATAACTCCACGCAATTGCTTTTCCGACTCTGCTGGTTCGGAAGCACGCAGCATGGGGATGCGGAGTTTATGCAGAACGTTTCCAGGCACCTGATGCAACAGGTATTTGATCTCCAGGGCACGACCGGGTGAGAGGCTGAAGCTTCGATAGCCTAAGACCAGTAACGCCAGAGCCGATAAAGGCTCTCCGGCCATTTCGCCGCAAACGGAAAAGGGCTTGGACAAAACCGCCATGGACTTGAACAGATAGTTCAAGGCACGTAACAAAGCCGGATGAAGCGGGTGGTAGAGATGGCTCACACGGGAGTCGTTCCTATCCACCGCCAGAAGGTATTGGGCCAGGTCGTTGGTACCGATGCTAATGAAATCGGCCTCCTCCACCAACTCCTCCATCTCGAACAAAGCCCCCGGTATCTCCACCATCAACCCCAGCGGATAATGCTTGCCGTCTGCCACTTCCTTAAGGGTCTCGCGCACGGCGGCCATCTCCCATGCCTGGGACACCATGGGAACCAGGATCCGAGGTATGCGTCCCGATTTCTCCGCAGCCAGGTGGATGGAGCGGAGTTGGCTCCGCAGAATTTCAGGATGGTAGAGGAGCATGCGAACCGACCGAAATCCGAAGGAGGAGTTGTCCACCTGGAGTTCCGGCATATAGCTTAGAAATTTGTCCCCTCCGATATCCATCAAACGGATGGTCACCGTACCTTCCGGAAAAGAACGCAAAAGGCGCTCGTAGAACTGTGCCTGAGTGTTGTCGTCCGGCCAGCTTTCCTGGCCCATATAATAAAACTCGGTGCGAAAAAGTCCCACGGAATGCAGCCCTTCCCGCGCCGTTTGCTCAATTTCAAAAGGGAGGCCGATATTCGCATCCACGGCAACCTTCTTCAAAAGATCACAAGCCGGTTCCGACGGAAGCGACAACTCTTCCCGGATCGCCTTGAGGCGCCTTTTAGCCTTTTCCGATTTTCCCAGGTACTGGCGGATGGTGGTTTCGTCCGGGTTGATATAAACAAAGCCACTGTTGCCGTCCACCAGCAACTTGTCTCCCGGTTTCACCACTCCCGCTATGCCGGGAACGCCCAGGACCGCCGGCAAATTCAATGCCCGCGCCAGTATGGCGGCATGGGAATATTCTCCTCCTTTTTCCGTAACAATGGCGGAAACCTTTTTGGTGTCTAGCCTTACCGTCTTTTGAGGCGTCAACTCTTCAGCCACGATGACCATCTGCTCTTCCTCGAATCCGGGTGCAAGTTGGGTGACCTTCTCTCCCATGAGCCGCAAAAGGGTGTCCCGGAGGTCTTTGATGTCCTGGGCCTTTTCCCGCATGATTTTGCTTCCAAAGGCAGAAAACTTTTCCACGTAATCATCCATAATGGATACCACGACCCTGGGCGCGCTTTCTTTTCCTGTTTCAATACCTTCGTAAACCTTTCGGGAAAATTCAGGGTCTTCCAGAATGGTCCTATGGGCAATGAAAATGTTGGCTGCAGGGGTGGAGGCGTTATCCAGTTGCGCCACCAGAGTTTCCATCTCCTGGACGGCCAATTTCAGGGCGTTGTCAAATAGATTTTTTTCAAAAGAGATGTCCCGGAATCCCCTGGCAAGAAATTCCACTTGATCGGGTGACGAGGCCAGGAGGTGGACGCGGGCCTCACCCACACCTTCGGAGACGGGGGTTCCCACCAGAATCATGGGCTGGCGTTTGTCCAGGGTTTCCAGGGAGATGGCGATATCCACCGCCTGAACAACCTGGTGGGCCAATACTTCCAGGAAATGGGTATCGGCAGTGGAAAATTTATAAGGCTGGACGGTTTGGACGGTGAGAACGCCGGAGATTTTTCCATCTTTGATCAGTGGAACCGACCCTAAAGAATGGTATCTTTCCTCTCCGGTCTCTGGAAAATATTTGAAGCGAGGATCTTCGGAGGCATTCTCCAGAAAAATGGGCTTTTCTTCGCGAACGGCGCTTCCCACCAAACCATCGGAGATGGGCAGCCGCACCTTGCCCACCGACCCTTCGGAAAGACCGTGAGTAGCTGCCAGAACCAGCTCGTTATTTTCGTGTTCGAGGATGTAAATGGAGCAGGCGTCCCAGTTCAGTTCGCTGGAGACGATTTGGACAAGATGGGCCAAACGTTTGGCGGGTGTTGAACCGATAACGGCCTCCCTGGACAAGGTACGCAAGAGTTCCAGGTAGTGCCGAGCGGTCTTTGTTTCGGGAGGCGATGCTTCCTTGGGAGGCTGTGGGGATCCCTTTTTATTTTCTAAATCTTCTTCCACTGGGATCCTGAAGGATATGTCCTTTTTTGGCTCTGTTGATGATTTGTAGGGATCGCTGCCTGCCCACCTCGTCAGGGGCAGAGCCGGTCCTTTGGCCGATTTGGTTGTAGACTTTCCCTCTGGCGGCATTATCCTCCTGGATAATATTGACCCCTTCTTTGTTGGGTCCCACGAATTCGAGAAATCCTCGGTTATTCTCTCCTACGATCCCACGGTCTTTTAGGGAATCAATGGTGGGCTTTCTGGCACGAAAACCGGCTTTCAGGTCTTCGGCATAGGCAGCCACACTGAAAGAAAGAAGGAAGAATAAGGCAAATAATTGAAAAAATAATTTTTTGTACATGATTTATTCCCTCCTTATTTATTGGTTGTGGGCTGGTTTTGACTCTTGGTTGGTTCAATATTATCAATATCGCCGAAGAAATTATCCAGTTCCTTTGCGATCCTCACATTAACGTCAACAGTGATGTGGATCGGCTTAATCTCCACAGGCGCCACTTCCACTTTTGCACATCCCACTCCAAAAAAAATGAGCAAGGCGGCGGGTAACCACAATTTTTTGTTCATCCCATTAACCTCCAAATTTGGTCTACTGAATTTTCGTATCTCCGGAAAAAAGTTTCCTTTTTCGAAGGAGTTCGTTCAAAGGCAGATCGTTAAATTTTAGTTTCAGATGAAGTCCCTGGAGATTTACGTTCCCCTCTCCTTTTTCATCTCGCTGAAAGCTCTTGGTTTTAGGATCAATAACCAAACGTAACTTTCTGTTGGGCACACCGTTCAGGTTAACCACCATGTCCAGGTTTTTACCCTTGGAATTCAGCTTAACCTTTACCCAATCATAGTTAAAATCTTTGATGGCTTCTTCCACAAGCACGTTGCCACCGGCAATGGACTGGGCGTCTTTGATCTTGATGGAACCGGTGTCTCCCGGACTGGAATACAAAAAAGCGTCCTGAAAAGTGGGGTCCCCTCCCCTGATTTTTAAAGGAATCACGCCACTGATTTCTCCCTCACCGGCGGCGCCAACATGAGAAATCATGAGGTCCAGCATCCTGGCTAATTTCACTCTATCACAATACAGCATCAAATCAAAATCCCATTTTTCCGGATTGAAACGCACCGCCTGGGAATAGATTTTTCCTTCACACCAGGTGAACTCACCTTTTTCCAGAAAGAAGGATTCGGGTCCTTCGATCTGAAAATTCAGCAGACCGTTGCTAACGGGAATTTCTCCCCAGGACAGCTTTTTGAACTGAAGTTTTTGGTTAGGCGCCGTTACCAAATTCAGCAGATCTTTGAACTGGATACGGGTATTGATTCCCATGAGGGAAATAATCGGTTCATCCAGGTTTAAAATGCCATTCTTAATATCGACAAACCCGTGACTTTTCAATCCGTTTTCACCGTATTTGATTTTGCCCATGGAGGCCATTTCGCCGAAAAAGGTCAGTCCCTTCAATGCCGGATGGAGCGATGCAAGCATCACAGCTTCCGAAAGCTTCACATGAGGAATTTCGAAATTGACATGAAAGCCGGGAACTCTTTTATTGATCCCGCCTCTGCCGGAAAATTGTACTTTAACATCCGGCTTTTTGGATAGCCCGTAGGTGGAAAAGGTTAGAGGCGCCTGGACCTCGCCGGAGAAATCCAACTCCATGGATTGAGGCGGCCATTCCATTGGTTCGGCAGTTCCCTTGCCACCGTTTGCCTTCCTTTGCTCAATAACGCCTTCAATGTTATGCAAATTCCTGCCGCTGAATGTGGCTTTTTTAATCAAAAAGTTCCCTTTTTTAGTCTTTTCAGACGTCGGGAAATGAAAGGGTAGCGTGGCATTCAACCCCTCCGCCTTTAATCCGCGTTGATCCACAAGGTTAGCAGAGGATATTTCAACCTTCCCTTCCAGTTTCATGCTCTCTTGGAAAGGGAATTCCATTTGGCCA
>JAJDAS010000219.1 GCA_029261755.1 Nitrospinia bacterium | reverse complement strand
CATTCCCATCAGGGCCAGAAGCACATTAAGCGTTGAGGGGGATCTGGACTGGTCATGAACAAATTTTCAGCCATTCAAAGGTTACGCAATTTGCACAGCGACCAGGGAGGACAGTCCATTATCTTCGTGGCCCTGGTCCTCTTTACCCTGGTCTCCTTTATGGCACTGGTAATCAATGTGGGGCACAGGACTGAGCAAAAGGTGGAGATACAGTTAGGGACCGATGCCGCAGCCTTATCCGGGGGAACATGGATCGCGCGGGGCCTGAATACCATATGCATCTTAAACGTATCGATGACCCAAACCCTGGCATGGATAATTTTCCTTCAGGCCTTTAAAAGGACTAATACAGCGGCGCAGATATCCTATATAGCCAATCAAGTGGCTGCAGCGGTTTTATGCGCCATTATCTTCACTGCTCCTGTCGGATGCCCCTGGCAAGCTGGTTTGAACGTTATTCGTCCCTATATGAAAGCGATGGATAATGCCGCAAAAAAAGTACCTGCTGTGGTAAAAAAACTTTGGAAGTTTATGGATTATTGCCGCAAGGCCGAAGATGTAGTAGCAGGCAACCGCAAAACTAAGGGTGTTGGCACTGTGGGTGCTATGTCGGTCGCATCCACCATAAACGTTGCGAAGAAAAATATCAGCAATTTGGGCACTGTCCCAGCGGCTTTGTTTCCCGTAGGGACCATGCCGACAAAAGTAGGGAAATTTAAAGACATCTGTGATCGGACTCATGACGGCGGACCTGGATACGATAATTTCTTTGAGGGGATAGCGCCCATAAATATGAAATTTTTAGGGGTGCGTATCAAGGAGTGGTTCGCCCTTGTTTGGCTGCCGGCAATTATAGTGATCCCTCCTCCACTCGCTATGAATTACCTTTTTATGGAGCTGGAAAGCAACTCTCTATGCCCGGGGAAAGGGAAAGAATCCGGTAATCTTAAAGGGTTTACCGTGAGTTGCAGTGAATGCGATACCAAAGGATATAAGTATAATAAGAAGGGGAAAAAAGTTACCGTTCCCGGAGAGTCCACATGGCAAGGCGGGGTTTTTGAAGTAACTGGTCAGAATAGTGACACTGAAAAAAATACGGGTTTAGAAGACGGCAATGTTATTACGCTTAAAACAAAAAAATACAACTCTCAAGGAAAGTATACACACACTGTAACGAGAAAGGTAAATGGCAGAGACTTTGGAGAAGTTAAGTTTACGGGAGGATCTCCATCTCTCGTGGGAAAAGGTACCGTTGAAGATGACCCCGCCCTTTACCCCCATAGCTGGTGTCAGTCGTACTCAGCAGGGACTTGCGATATGTATTCGGTTCCCACTGTAAATGACGCTCCCGGCAGCGAGACTATAAGGACCACTGCTATTATTATTAGTATTACTCAAGGGGAGCAAAAAAAGGAATGTGTGAAAGGAAAATCCCCATGTACCGTGACCCAATTCTATAAAGCACAAAGGATATATTATGAATTTGAAAAGACAGTTGAAATTATAGACTATGATAATTCGGATCCGCCAATTGAAATAGGACGTCATAATGAACACATATGGGTTCAGAAGGATGAAGAACGGTATTATAAAGAAGAATGGACCATGACGAAATGCGAGTATACGGAAGAACATAAATCTACGCCCCGAGACACCTCCAAACGCGCCAAGCCCCTCGTTCTTTCAGACAATTGGGAAGATGAAACCAATTACCTTGCTCTCGTATTTAAAGACGTTGAGGACCAACTCACCCTCGGTTCCGCCACAGGGGGAGGAAATCCAAAGGGGACCGTCGCCATGGCGCAGGTAAAGATCTATAACGCCTCAGGTGACGACGATCTTTTTAACCAAGACTGGCATGCCAGGTTGGCGCCGGTGAATATCGATAAGGTCAGTCTTAGTTTTTTTGGAATGAAGGTTCCCATACCTCCTAAGCTCAAAAGTTTTATTTCTAATTTCGCCGGTACGGTGGTGGTGCATTGAAAGACAGAGGACAGAGGACAGAAGACAGAGGGCAAGGAAGCTTTTGTAAACATTTATGAAAAAACATTTAAACATTCTTAAAGATGAACGCGGACAATCCATGGTGGAGTTTGCCGTGGTCCTGCCGGTATTACTCCTGTTTTTTTACTGCATGGTCTATTTGTCCGACATATATACCATTAAACAGAACGCCCTTGTCGCCGCCCGTTATTCAGCCTGGAAACTCTCCAAGCCCGACCCGCCGGATTGTGCCGATCTGGAAGATGAAATTTCCGAGTACTTCTTTCAAGGCGAAGACACAACCCTGGATTGTTCACCTTCCAACGGTGACTCCAGTGATTTCCTGGGGAGCGCAACGGGAATGGTTAATACTATACTTTCCAGTATTGTGGGCTCTGCTTCCGACAAAATGTCTCACGCGAAAGTCGACCATCCGGCCCCTGTTTCACCGGCATTGGCCTCCCTCGATCCCACCGATAGCCTTTCCAATATTACTATCTCCGGGGAACATTTTGTTGAAGCCAATGCGTGGAGCGGGTTTGAGGTGGATACTCATGATGTTTTTGATATGATAGGAAACATTATTAAAGAAGTCACAGATATAATTAATCCAGCAAACTGGTGACCTTTAAAGGAACAGAACGGTTGAAGATATTTAAAGTACTTTTGATTATTGTGGTTTTTATAGCCATAGGATGGTTCGGGTCCCGATTCGGGCCTTCCAGGAATGACGCGGAGGCCATGATCTATGAAAAGCTTTCCTCCTTTACCAGGGCCATGCCGGAATATATGTTCGATGAAAAAGAGACCTCCAAACCTAGAACAATTATGGTTAACGGTTTTACCACCCATCTTACGGTGGGAAAGAGCGATGACGACATTCCTAAAATCCTGGATTTTTACGAAAAACAATACAAAGCCCAACCTGTGCTCCAAATAAGCCAAGATGTTTTGGATTTAATGAAAGATGAAAAAATGAAGGAAAACGCCAGAGAGCATAATAAAATAATGAAAAAATTGGAGCAGTTCCAGCACGTGCGTTTCCTGAAAAAAGATTATGGTTTCTGGGCAACCTTTGAATTCCACGATCCCGGTCTGGAGATAGGCAGTAAAGAATATTTTGATAAACTGGGCAAGGCCTCTGAAAGCGGGCGTCTCGGTGAGATAGGGACGGCAAGGATTGTTATCGCGCTGAGAAACAAAAAAACAAACAAGACTAAAGTGATCAACATTTGGTCCGATAGAGATTTTAACATCAACAACCTTGAGCCGGACGCATTTGGGGATATGCCGGGGAAGGATCTGGAAGAGGTGCCGCGCTTTCCGGGAAGCAAGAGATTGCAGTCCGTGCAACAGGAGAACAGCGCCACCATGGACTCCCTTGCCATGTATGAAGGGGGAGGAACCATCGGCGCTCAAATGGCCTTTTATCGATCCAGGATGCCTGCTTCGGACTGGGGCGCCAGCCCCACACTTCAACGCGCCCTGAGTGAAAATAAAGTGGAGAACTCTCTTTTTTATACCAAAAAGGGGAAAGAGTGCACCCTGATTTTTATGGAAGATGAAGAGAGTGGGAATATCGTTTCCACCGTTATTATTCGAAAAGGAAAGGGGTAGATACTTACGCGCAAAGTCTGAGAATTCTTCTCTCACAATTTTTTTTGAAACTGGAAACTGAATATAGGACCATCAAACTCACTATTGCAAAAAACAAGTTTCCAGTTTCAAATTTCAAATATCTTTTCTTAGTTTTTTCACCTGAGAAGTACTTCTTACCCCTCAGGAGTTTGTGAAGCTTAATGCACTTAACTAGTTGTTTTTTATAAAAAAGATGCTATAATGGTTTATTTTTTTACGGTAATATTTTAGCTATTACGCAGGTTTATTTTTCTGAAAGAACCAAATGGACAAAAAAGCGTTATCAGCTCTTGCAATTTCGATTCTACTGGGTATTATGGCTGTTTTTTTAGTGAGCCGGTATATCTCCAATAAAGAGAAAAAAATCTACGAAGGGTTGCAGATGGCTACTGTCATTGCCGCTTTTCAGGATATCCCCGCAGGCACTCCCATCGCCTCCGAAATGTTCGCCCCGCGCAATGTTCCCCAAAAATATATTCACGGAAACGCTATTGCGCAGAAAGATTTTAATCGGGTAATCGGGGAGACCTTGAATTATCCGCTAAAAAGAGGAGATACCCTGCTGTGGTCCGACTTAGGAAAAAAAGAGAGAAGAGGTTGGCGGGAACTGGCGGACAGGGTCACCAAGGGCGAACGAGCCCTCTCCATTACAGTGGACAGCACCGGAGGCGTTTCCGGATTCCTCCGGCCAAATGACCGGATAGACCTTCTTGGGACCTTTCGGAGCAAGGAAACCGGAGAAGAGGCCACCATCACCCTTCTCCAAAACATGACCATCCTGGCCACCGGGGACTCCATGGCAGGTATGGCGGTGTCTCCCGGCAGTTATGGGGCCATTACTCTATTGGTAACCCTGGAAGAGGCCGAACTCCTTATCTTTGCGCAACGCCAGGGCCAACTCATCGCCGCGCTCCGAAATCCCGAAGACCTGGAGACCTTTGAAGAGATTCCCAAGGTGCATTTTTCCAACATCATGAAGACGGACTTTCGGGATAAAATTCAAAAACGCCGTAACGCCATAGAAGTGATCAAGCAGGGGAAAGTTTCGGAAAGGGAAGAGCGATAAAAAAAATGAAGAAAACCTTTCACCTTCTGATATTCAGCATAGGGATCTTACTATCTTCAATTGGTTTTTCCGCCTTTGGCGAGGATAGTGAGCTTCTGATGAGTCTGGGTGACCAAAAGACCATCAAGACCCCGGGAATTAAAAGGGTGTCGGTGGGAAACCCAGAGGTGGCGGACGTCACCGCTCTGGAAAGTTCCCAACAGATTCTCTTAACAGCAACGGGAGTGGGCAAAACCAATCTCATCATCTGGAGCAGAGGCAACCGGGAACGAACCATACGCATCAGGGTCACCGACCAGGAACCACAAAAGATCATCAAACAGGTTCGTGAGCTTCTTTCCGGTGTGGAAGGCGCCACAGCCAAGGTGGTGGGGGAAAAGGTCATCATCCAAGGGTACGTCTTTTCCCAGGAAGACCTGGACAAGATTGCCACTATCCAAAACCTGTATCCTCAAATCATTAATTTTGCCACCCTGAGTCCGGCCATCCTGGATACCATCACCCAGCAAATCAACCTGGAGTTTCAAAACACCGGTTTGAAGGAGGTCAAGGCGGAAAGGGTGGGGAAGCAAGTTCTACTTCATGGGCATGTGCAGAATCCGGGAGATAAGGACAAGGCACTGATGATTGCTTCCTCCTATTATACAAATACTAAGAGTTTCATCAAAGACGGAGTCGAATTGCAAAAGATGCTCCTCGTCTCCATCGATTTCATTGAGATTGATAAAGGGGCCTTGAAAAATATAGGCGTGAATTGGGGCGATTCCATGACCATAACGGGGAACGCCAGTGGAACAGGCAATTTCGGCGAAGGAAAGGTCCCCTGGGGAGGGACCTATGGGCTTGTGGGAAACTACTCATGGGTCCTCAATGCGGTGAAATCCAATAGCAGCAGCCGAATATTGGCCCAACCCAAACTTCTGTGCCAAAGCGGTAAAAAAGCTGAATTTCTGGCGGGTGGGGAAGTAGGGATTCCATTGATCACTCAAGACACCTCCAGTGTGGAGTACAAACAGTTCGGCATCATCATGAACATATCCCCCGTGATAGATAAATATGGCACCATAACCACGTCCATTGAGGTAGAGAACAGCCAGATTACCGATTTTGTCTCCGGCATACCGAACTTCTCCACCAGTCGGGTCAATACGGAAATCTACGTGAAAAGCGGAGAAACCATTGTGCTGTCCGGGTTGATGAGCAATGTAAGCGCTAAAGGTGTGGAAAAGCTTCCACTATTGGGCGATATCCCCATCCTGGGAGAGCTTTTTAAGTCGAGAAATTTTAGAAACGACAAAAGCGAATTGCTTATTTTTGTAACTACCGAGGTATTAAAATCCAAAGATGAGAAAAACAAAAGAACCATAAAAACAATGCAGGATAAGTATGAAGAAGAAGGTGAGCAAATGAAATTTAAAATTATGGACTAAACATGATCTTGATAACCATCCAAGAAGGAACCAAAAAACAGCCTAAAACCGTCAAAGTCGCTGAAAAGCCCGTTATCAAAATCGGCAGATTTGGAAGCAACATCCTCCTGGTAGATCCAAGCGTGTCCAAAGAGCACGCGGAAATAACTAAAAGAGGAGGAAATTACTTCATTTCGGACCTGGGAAGCAAAAACGGCACTTTTGTGAACAAACAACGTGTGCCGAAAGAACAAGAGACGCTCCTGCACCCAAACGATACCGTCCACGTTGGTGTATTTCAACTCACCTTCCAATTTGATTTGGGGGCGCTCAAAGTCTCTCCAAGCAATTCTGAAGCAGATACCCTGGATGACGTTCCGGCGCCTCCCCCAAGCGCTGAAGAAAAATCGCACATATCCCCACCCCATTCGTCCGAATCCGATGAAAAGGCTTCCTTTTACCGTGATCCGAAGATTATCCAACTCAAAGCGGATACCCATAAGAAGCTGTTGGACCTCATAGATTTACGAAGGCTTGACCTGAATAAGATCGATGACGAACAGCTTCGCGAACAATGCAAAGGGCTTGTGACTCCCCTCATCAGCAAACTGGGAGATAAGCTCCCCGCCAATATCGACCGGGAGATATTTGTCAAGGATATCCTCGATGAGGCATTGGCCCTTGGTCCTTTGGAAGACCTCATGGCAGACCCGGACGTCTCCGAGGTCATGGTGAATAGCTATGACCAGATCTACGTGGAAAAGAAGGGAAATATCACCCTTTCACCAAAAATATTCAGCAGCAACCAATCTTTGATGGGAGTGATCTCACGAATTGTGGCGCCCATCGGACGCCGCATTGATGAAAGTTCTCCCATGGTGGACGCACGTCTGAAAGACGGCTCCCGCGTTAATGTGGTCATCCCTCCCCTTGCCTTAAAAGGGCCAAGCATTACCATCCGTAAATTTGCTGAAACCCCCCTCACCATGGAAAACCTGGTCCAGTTCGATACCCTAACCAGGGGAATGGCCACCTTCCTTGAGACTGCGGTAACAAACAAAAAGAATCTTGTGATTTCAGGGGGCACGGGATCAGGAAAAACCACCACACTGAACCTGATCTCTTCTTATATCCCGCAAGGAGAGCGTATCGTTACCATCGAGGATGCCGCTGAACTTCAACTGCCGCAGGAGCATGTGGTGAGCCTGGAAACGCGTCCTGCGAATATCGAAGGGAAGGGGGAGATCGACATACGCCGCTTGGTGCGAAACGCCCTACGAATGAGGCCTGACCGCATTATAGTAGGTGAATGCCGGGGAGGAGAGGCGCTGGATATGCTCCAGGCCATGAACACCGGACATGATGGATCTCTGACAACAGGCCATGCCAACACTCCACATGACATGTTGTCCCGCCTGGAGACTATGGTTTTGATGGCTGGACAAGACCTGCCCGTTCGCGCCATCAGGGAACAGATCGCCTCTGCGGTACATCTCATTGTTCAGCAGACACGCTTCAGCTGCGGCACACGAAAAATTACTTATATTACCGAAGTGGCTGGTTTGGAAGATGAAAAAATTGTCCTTCAGGATATCTTTTATTTTAAGCAGGAAGGGCGTGATGCGAAGGGAAAAACCAAGGGGAGGTTCATAGCTACCGGCTGGATACCCGACTTCTACAGCAAACTCCAGGAGCGGGGTTTGGAGGTTGATACGAGCATTTTTTATAATTAACGATTTAGCGGAATGATGGAATGATGGAATAGTGGCTAAAGAACTGCATTAAGCATCACCATTTCAGGCCTCCATTATTCCATTCCAAGCGGATTCTTTTCCCCATGGCCTTAATTAGCATACTCCTGATTTTTATCTCCACCGTAATATTTACGTGGACGGGTGTGCGCCTTCTTCAGGAGGCAACGGAGAAATATGAGGAAAAATATGTTGCCCAAACCCAGGCAGCGCTGGAGGGGATGTTCGTCTATATGGACGCCAAAAGACTCTTCAGGTTTAACATGATCATCATGGTGGTCTCCTCCGCTTTGGGTTACCTCATTACTGAAAAAGTTACCTTCCTCATCATTTTCGGTTTGGTCGGTTTTTTCCTGCCTCAATTTATAGTCAAAGGAAAACAGAAGAAGCGCCTAAAACAATTTGAGGCTCAGTTCGTTGATGCTATTACCGTTCTTTCTAATGCGCTTAAGGCTGGACAAAACTTTGTACAGGCCCTTTCGACCTTGGAGAAAGAGCAGGAACCGCCCATTTCACAGGAATTTGGCCTGGTGATTCGCGAATACAGGTTGGGTGTACCTGTGGAAGATGCCTTGGAAAATCTCACTAAAAGGATCGCCAGCGATGATTTGAAACTCCTGGTAACGGCTGTAAATATTGTCCTGGCAATGGGAGGGAACCTCCGGGAAATATTTGACACCATGGCGCATGTGATTCGTGAACGTAATCGGATAGAAGGCAAAACCAAGTCCCTTACTGCGCAGGGAAAGATGCAGGCAGTGGTTGCGGCCGTTCTTCCCTCGGCCTTTGGCGTCGTACTCTACGTCATGGATCCCCCGCTTATGACCCGCATGTTTACTGATACCATTGGTATTATAGCCCTTGGAGGGACTTTTGCCCTGCAGTTTATCGGTTATACCATGATTAAGAAAGTTTCGAGTATAGATATCTAAAAGCAGTGACGAGTGACAAGTTTTTTCTATCTTTGGCCCGAAGGGCCTACACATGACAGCCCAGGGTGAAGCCCTGGAAATTGAAAATTAATACATTATTACGCTCTGAAGGAGCGAAATAAAATATGGCCGAAACAGACGTTTATATGAGAAATACCTCTTTTTGTCCCGCCCCTTCAGGGCGAAAATTATTTGTTTGCCATGATTCCCAGGGCTTCACCCTGGGCTTTCATGTGCCGGTCCGTTGGACCGATAAACAAGACAAATGAGTCGTAAACTTAAAAATACGGCATGGTAGCCCCAGGCACGGAAGAAATACTTTGAGTTTCAGCTTTGCGGAAATTAGAATAATTCGGGAATGCTCCCGTTTTTTCTCGTCACTCGTCACTAAAAAAAATGCTAAAACTAATATACCTATCCACCGGGCTGTCGGCTGTATTTTTTGGCCTTGGAGTTTTTCAACTCCGGCTTCAAAAATTTGAGGACGGATACCGCAAAGACACCAAGAGCATGCCGATTCTTTTCGGTTTGATCTATCCTCTCATACAGATTTTCGCTTTTATCAATAATAGTTTGGAGTTAAAAGGATTTGAGGAGAAGGTGAAAAAGAAATTGACCATCTCCGGCAACCCCCTCCACCTTATTCCCGTGGAATTCCTGGCCCTCAAGCAGGTGGCCGCGCTGGGAGGATTTTTGTTTGGGTTATTACTGGTTTTTTCTCATGAAGCTAAACCCATGCTTGCCGTGCTTTTTGGTATGATTGCTTTTTTTCTGCCCAACTTATGGCTCAGTGAAACCATTGATAGAAGGAAAAGCGAAATCTTTCGGACTCAGCCCTATTTCATGGACCTTCTTACCTTGTCCGTGCAGGCGGGCCTGGACTTCACCCAGGCCATAGCCAGGGTGGTGGAGAGGGGACAGCCCGGCGCACTTCGGGATGAATTCGAAAAGCTCCTTCAGGATATCCGGCTAGGACTAACCCGCAGGGACGCCCTTCTCGGTTTGGCGGAAAGAACCGATATGTATGAAATACGTTCTTTTGCGTCGGCCCTCATCCAGGCGGACAAGATGGGGACCCCCCTGGCCGAGGCCCTTTCCACACAATCGGAAATGAGGCGCGGAGAGCGTTTCCAGGTGGCTGAAAAAAAGGCCAATGAAGCGCCTGTAAAAATGCTCTTTCCTCTCCTCTTTTTTATTTTCCCGGCGGTGTTCATCATGATACTGGTTCCTATTCTGCTCAAGTTTATGGAGGAGGGCATGTGAATGTCTTGTATGAAGGCCCGGAATGTAAGGACCAACCAGGTACTGGCCCATCAACTAAAAGTGGCGGCTTCCTTTTATCAAAGGACCAAAGGGCTTTTGGGAAGGCTGGGAATGGAAAGTGGAGAAGGATTGTATATTGCTCCATGTAGTTCCATCCACACTTTCTTTATGTGCTTTTCCATCGACATATTATTTCTGGATAAAGAAAAAAAAGTGACAAAAGTTATTTCCGGTCTAAAACCTTTCAGGATGGCATTCGGACCAAGACGCTCCGTTGGAGTACTGGAGCTTCCTTGCGGGACAGTGAATGAAGGCCAATGTGAGGTAGGTGATGTGATTTCCATAGTTTAAATATTTGCCAAGAAGAAACGAAGAAACAAAAAAAAGAACAGAACTTTCTAAACCACGCATTTCACTAATTTCTCGAATTGTTTTTTGTAAAATGGTCCTTATTCTTAATTCGTATAATTAGTGCAATTCGTGGTTCAAGCTACTTAAATTTGGTGTATTTATGGCTGGAAAAATTTATCTGACAATCAGGAGTGGACCGGAGGCGGGGTACCAGTTCTTCTTCAATCAGGACAATATCTCCATGGGGCGTACAGCGGTGGATAATGATCTGATCCTTAACGATGCCTCAGTCTCCGAGAAACATGCAAAGATTGTCCGCAGGGAGAAACAGTTTTTTCTGCAGGATCTCGACAGTACCAACGGCACTACTTTGAAAGGCGTTCGTCTGGGAAAAGATGAGAAGGTAATGCTTAACCAGGGGGATCAGTTCAGAGTGGGAACTATGTGGATCATGTTTTCTCGTATTCCGGATAAAAAAAGCAGCGCTGAGGCCCCGTCCATGGAAGAGGCAGGCGAACCGGATAACAGTGGCAAAAGGCGAAAAAAGCTTCTCATTATGGGAGGCGCAATATTCTTGACCCTGCTATTGCTCCTGAAGGTTAGTTTGAAACCGGGCCAACGTGCTCAAAGCCCCAAGATCGCTTCTCCAACTGTTTCGGGCAAAACCATTCCGCTTCCTGCCAAAAGCAACTATGGCCTTACGAGGAAAGGAGACAAGAGCCGGCCGGATAAAGCGGTATTTTCTTTTGTTGCGGAATCCGGGATTGTGGATCTCCACTATTCCACGGGAGGAATAGACTCTAAAGGGGAAGTCGTGATTCTCCTCAATGGGACCAAGATAGCGGATGTTCCCCTGGCCGTAGATCGTTGGCAGGATGGACTGGTCCTGCCCCTTAAACGGAAATTAATCATTAAAGGCGGCGAAAACCGTCTGGTATTCGATAACGTCAAGAATCCCCCAGGTTCGGAGCAATGGGGTGTGAAAGATTTAAGGGTTGAATTTTCCCCTCCTCAGCCATGTGATGAAAATGAGAGCAAACGGCTTTTTGATATCGGCGAAAACCTGTACAACGAAAGACAGATCAGTTCCGAAAACCTTTTTAAAGCCACACAATATTATCGGAAAGCCATCTCCATGGCTGATGAATGCCAACCGGAGCCGGATCTTCTCGCCGACGCGGAAAAAAGATTCACCGCTGTGCGGGGAGAACTGGATTCCTTATATGACGAATATATCTTGGCCTTTAAAAAATCAGCCAACCTGAAGGAATACCAAGAGGCGGCGGATTCCCTTAGAGCCATTAAAAACCTCTTCCCTGATGAAAGAGATTACAGAAATAAAGAGTCGAAACGTTTGTTTGAGAAGCTTACAAAGTTTTTGAGTGGTGGAAGATAATATGTATAAACTAATCATTTACGATGAAAAAGGAGAGATGAGGGAATTCGACCTTTCGCCGGGGACATATGGCTTGGGGAGAAGCAAGAAAAACGAAATTGTCCTTGATAGTAAAAAAGTGTCCCGGTCGCATGCCAGGATCCAACTGGACCACGACGGCGACTTTTTTATCGAAGATCTTAACAGCAAAGAAGGCACGACCGTTAACGGAGAAATAATTCAGGGAAAAGAAGAATTAAAGGATGGATGCGAAATAGTCATACCTTCCTTCACAATAGAAGTTAAGGAATGGGGCGAGGGAGGAGAAACCCTGGCCATGGATTCCATTGAAGAAGATGCAGTAGAAGAGGAAACGCCTTTTTCGGAATCGGAACTTGGACCTGAAGGAACGGTGAGAATCGATCCCGATGAACCGGATCATTTCCACCTGGTCAAATACCACAAACTTTTAATAATCTCAAAAAAACGCTTTGGGGAAGAGTATCTCCTGGACAAGCCTGTCTTAACCATAGGAAGCTCCGCCTCCCACTGTGAAATATTTATCGATGAGAAAAAAGTATCCGAGAAACATGCGCAGGTGGAGGTTTTGGATGGCGCATGTGTCCTGAAAAATTTGGACCCCAAGAAAGGAACTCTGGTAAACGGGAAATATGTTAAGGAGGAACTCCCGCTCAAAAAAGGAGATTGCTTTGAGGTTGGCTCTGTCACATTTCGGTTCATTGATATGGACGAGGTGGTCCAAAAAGAGGAACTCCAAGCCCAATCAAAGTCAAAAGGCAGCGAAACCGGCAAAAGAAAATTGCTCATAGTGGCGCTGGCCGCCATTACCGTCATCTTAGTGGTGGCCGTCTTGAAGCCCAAAAAAGATCCGCCAAAGCCAAAGGCAGCCACACTACAACAAAAACCAAAAGCAGTGTCCTCACCGGCTGTTTCCAAATCCGCCAATGTCGAGAAAGCTCTTTCCGCCAAAAAGGAAGCAGACAGTTTTTTCAATATGGGCAATGAACTTTTTAATAAACGGCTTTGGCCGGAGGCAATCCAAAAATTTGAAGAGGTCCTGAAAATCAATCCGGAATACCCGGGCGCCTTCAATAAAATCGAAAAAGCGAGGGACGAAAAGAACTATCTGCAAACCATGGAAAAGGCTCAGGCTTGCATCGCAAAACAGGAGTACGAACAAGCCTTAAAAGATCTGGAAAGGATACCGGAAAATAGTGTTTACTATGGGGAAGGGCAGCCCCAAATCCAATCGGTCAAAGAAAAAATTAAAGAACAAAAAGCCGCAAAAATAATCCATAAGAAAATCTCGACTCCAAAAGGTTCATCAAAAACCAAGATAGTTTCCCAGGAAGAAAAAGGGAACCAACTTATTGATCATGCCCTGGTAGATTATCTGAAAGGACATACCGATAGCGCCTTTGAAAAACTCAATGCCGTAATCAAAATGGATGCGGCAAAGGCCGGTGCAGCGAAATTAAAAGCATCCAACCTCCGGAAAGAGCTGGAGGAAATTCGCGATTCTTTTCAAAAGGGATACAAAGAATATAATAATCGCCAGATAGAGCAGGCCTTTGTCTCATGGTCCAACGGATTGAATTTAGAACAAAAAATATTTGGCGGCAAAGTCAGTTATTACTCCGAACCCATTCGAAATATCATGGCGGACAAGGTGGTCCCCAAGGCCAGGGAGGCCTACGAAAGCGGAGATTATGCCGCCGCGAATCAACATTGTGAGAAGGCGTTGGCCATTGATCCTAAACACAAAGGCGCTCTGGAAATAGCCGATCTCCTTTACAAAAGAGCTAAAAAATTGTATGAAGAGGGTTATATCATAAAGGACCTCGCCCCCAAGCAAGCCATATTGAAAATGAATGAGGTCCTTCGTATTACCTCTCCCAATAACGAATATCATAAAAAGGCAAAAGCCATGCTTGTCAAAATAGAACAATAACAGTAGCCGTTCATGGGTTTTTAAAGGTTTACCCGACCCGGAGGGTCCAATCCCGACCCTGAAAGGGTCAAATCCCAAAGCCCAGGGCAAGCGGAGCGCCGCCCTGGGTTATCAGGTCCCCATAACACAAACCCTGAAAGGGTTTCACAAAAAGAAGCGCCTATATCCCAAGTTGAATTCGATGAATGGTATGAGCGGTATTTAGGTTTTGAACGCGAAGATCAGACCGTATGTGAAACCCTTTCAGGGTTTGGATAATATATTTACCACCCACCCAGGGTTGCGCTTTGCTTACCCTGGGCTTTGGGATCCGACCCTTTCAGGGTCCAAAATGGAGGGTCTTTAACCCTTCAAATATCCGTAAACGGATACCATTAACGAAAAGGCCAATAACTATGAAAAGCCAATTTACGGGAACGGTAAGACAATTCCTGTCTCCCATCGTCGGTTTCCTGGATGATCCAAGCGTATCGGAAATTATGATCAACGCCCCGGATGAAATCTGGGTAGAAAAAGGCGGGAAGGTGGAAAGGACAAATATTAAATTCGACTCCAAAGACGCCTTGATGAGCGCGGTAAACAATATCGGCCAATTCGCTAACCGGAGGATCACAAAGGAGAACCCCAGAATGGATGCCCGCCTCCCGGATGGATCGCGAGTCCATGTTATTTTACCTCCCTGTGCGAGCAAAGGAATCTGCATTTCCATACGCAAATTTTCCAAGGATCCGCTCACCATCGAAAAGCTTCTTCAATTTGGTTCGCTCACCGAGGACTCGGTGGAATTCATCAAGGCCTGCACCCTTCTTAAAAAGAATGTTATGGTATCGGGAGGAACGGGAACGGGGAAGACCTCGCTGTTGAATGTGCTCTCTTCCTTAATTCCCAATGACGAAAGAATCATAGTCATTGAAGATTCCGCCGAATTACAAATGCAACAGGATCATATTCTCCTTTTGGAGACACAGGTCCCGGACCGGCAAGGCAAGGGGGAAGTCTCCATCCGTGACCTGCTCCACTCTACGCTTCGTCTGCGGCCCGACCGTATTGTCATCGGAGAAATCAGGGGAGGGGAGGCCCTGGACCTACTCCAGGCCATGAACACCGGACACGGTGGGACAATGGGGACCATTCACGCCAACGACCCCTTCGGCGCCTTGAACAGGCTGGAAACCCTCACCCTATTTTCGGGCATTGAGCTTCCCCTGAGGGCAATCCGTTCCCAGGTATCATCGGCAATTGACATTGTTGTGCAGGCTACACGTTTTCACGACGGTTCCAGGAAGGTTTCCCATATATCCGAAGTCCTTTCCTTGGGAGAAGATGGAAATTATCATGTTGCGGATATTTTCCGTTTCAATAAAACGGGTACGGGGGAAGGAGGACGCATCCTTGGATCTCTTGAACCCACGGGCACGGTCCCAACCTTTTGGAAAGAATTGGAAACCTCCGGGCAAAAAATTTCACGAGATTTTTTTGTGAAGCGATGACCTGGTGTGGACTTTGGCCGCAAGCCAAAGAGTAACTGTTTGCGCTCACGGGGATGGCTACCGAGTACAAGAAAGCTGCTATCCAATTCATAGAGGGAGTGATGGAGTACCGAAGTATTGGAAAATCCAAGGCCAACTAACGTCCGGGCCTTTATGTCCTTCCAGAATTTTGATAGTTTTTCCTGTGGTAATATCCCATAGACGCACTGTATGGTCATCAGTCCCTGAAGCCAACGTCCTTCCATTGGGGTGGAAACTCACCAAGTTAACCGAGTCTTACGGTTATGGGCTATTTTCAATAAGACCGCCTAACTCATCTATATCGCGCAGGTCTTGAGGCCGCCCGGCGGCTCTTTTGCTTTTGAGTAAGTCGTGCCGTGAAAGAAAGTAAATTGTTACGCTCCCGTAAGTCCCGCTAATCTTATTTGTCCAAGCTTCTTCAAAAGTAACTCCACCAATAGCGTTAATCAACTCCACCATCATTGGAGGGGAACCAATGCGAACAATCCTCCCGGGTTCGGAAAATACATTGTCATCCATGCTATCCTTGGAAATTCCAAAACCGGACAATGCCGCTATGATTTTGTTGATATTCTCAGGAGAATTACGAAAAAGAATGTCAATATCTTTAGTGGCCCTGATAAATCCATGAAATGCAACGGCGTATCCACCAACAATCAAATACTCAACATTGTTGGCGTTTAACAACCGAAAAAGATCTTTCAAATCTTCGTGAATAATCATGACCAGTTAACTCCCCGATGTCATATCTTAACTCTTCTAATAGAGAAATTCGCTCTTCATGGGACAAATTTTTTGTTTGTTCACTTCCTTTAGTATTGTCATCGAATGAACCAAAAGAGATATTTCTTTCAATTTTCATCTTTCCTCCTTCTTCAATCTTTTCCCTGCGCCCCTTCGTCTCTGCGCGAAAAAAAAGGTTTGGGTTTTATTCTCTGCGTCCTCTGCGGTGAAGAAGCCTTGTTTTTCCTGCCACTTTAGTTCACTTGAAACTTTAGTCACTTTAGTCACTTGCCCTCTATTTCCCGCTCTCCCGCCTGCCGTATGAGTTCACAATGCCATTTATCAAAAAAGACCTTGAGTCCACTATTTTTCAGGTTGCGGGCCAGGGTTTCCACCCAGGGTTTGTTCACCGAGCGGTGGCTGAGAAAAACGTCGTATTGGTAATCTTTTAGCATGATTATTTTATCCAAAATCAGCGTTTAATTTTCCCGGTATTCTAACAGGAATGGTGCATAGCGTAAAGGCTAAGGGGGGGGATCTGCTTTAAAGAGCGTTTTGCCTTTTAAAAAGCCTGAATGTCGAATATCCAACAATGAATGTCGAATGTCGAAGGAAAAACTTCAAAATTCTGCGGTTCCTTGTTCGATATTCGATATTGCATTTTTATCTCAACAATTTCGGGGACTTAAGCTAGTAAGACTCCACCCACTGCTTTCATCTACCTTCTTAGCCTGACGACTATGGCGGGGGCAGAGGGACTAAACAACGAGGGGAAGGAGGGCGCATCCTTGGATCTCTTGAGACCTCCGGGCAAAAAATGTCACGAGATTTTTTTGTAAAACGGAAACTCTGCCCCCATCACTCCATCACTCCTGTTTTGCTCTTTCCACTCCATTACTCCCTCTATAACAGTTGCCTTATAAGGTAACCCCTTCTTCACAGCAAACCTCTTCGATCGTCCTGTCCTCATTTTTGCTCTTACCTTTTATGAAATCCCGGATATAGCTTTTGATGCCCACAATGGAAACTTTCCCAGAGATAAGTTGGTCAATCTTTATGGCCTGGAACATTGCAGCGGCGGATTCATAACGGTCTTTAGGGTCTTTGGCCAAGGCTTTTGTCAATATGGCGGCGACTCTTCCTCTAACCTCCTCAAACTCCTTCCCTGGATAATTTTCTAAAATGGGTAGGTCAGGGATATCGTATTTTTGGGCCCTTTCAAGAGATTCTTTTGCACTGCCACCGCTATATGGGCTAGCCCCAAACAGCAGTGAATAGAAAACCAGCCCTAAAGAGAAAATATCGGAGCGTGCATCCCCTGGATAGCCCATGGCCTGTTCCGGGGACATATATTCCGGTGTGCCGATAATTATGCGTTCATGGGTTTTGTTTTCTCCGCTCTCTGTGGCGATTCCAAAATCGCTTAACTTGGGGGTTCCCCCTTTCGTTAGTAAAATATTGCTTGGTTTGATATCCCTGTGAACCATCTGTAGAGGGAGGCCATCTTCTTTTTCCACTTCCCAGGCGTAGGTAAGGGCACTGCACAACTCTTTTATAATCCATGAGGAAAGTTGGATTGGAACTTTCTGACGCTTCAATTTGTGGGAGGCTTGAAATTCCGCAAGGGTCATTCCATCAATATACTCCATGGCAATGTAGGGAGAACCGGAAAAGACATCGGTGAAATATGTGGAAACAATGTTCTGGTGCCCATTCAAGTATTTTCTCACCATCCGTCCCTCTTCTTTCGTCTTCTCCATCTGTACTGGGTCTTGAAAGCTTTCGTCCTTTAGGACTTTAATAGCCACCGGCCACTCACCCAATTCGCTCACCTCTTTTGCCATATAAACTTCTCCATAAGCGCCTTTTCCCAGAAGATCGCCAATGACATATTTTCGAAAGCCGACAATCTCTCCCTCGGAAGCTTGAACCTCCTTTTCTCCAATCTCTTCCATAATCCTATCTTTTTCTAATTGGAGGCTGAAGTAGCTTTTCTTTAAATAACCGGTCAGCCTGGAATTTTCTATGCTTATGGCCGCCTGGGAGGCGATCATTTTGAGAATCGTTTCATCTTCTTTACAAAAGATACTATTTTTTTTGTTCAATACCTGGACAACACCGATTAGCTTATTCTGTTGATTTTCCATAGGTACACAAAGTATAGTCTTGGTTGTAAAGCCGGTTTTCAAATCAAATTCCCGATTAAAGAGATCATGGCTGTAGGCATCTTCAATATTTAAAGTTTTTCTTTCTCTGGCTACATATCCCGCAATACCCTTGTCGGCTTTAAATCTGATTTCACCGAGTCCCTTGCTCTTAGATGCTTTATTGACCCAGAGTTCGTCAGTCTTTTCATCATACAAAAACAAAGAGGTTCTCTCGGCATCAAGCATTCTAGTCGTCTCATCAAGTATCTTACCTAATAAAAGGTCAACATCCTTTTCAGAGGAAATAGAAGCGCCTATGTTAGTCAACTTATTAATAGTTTCATGAAGGCCAACATTAAATCCTTTCAACTCCTCGTTTCTCAAAGAAAGCTCTTGGAGCAAATTCCTGTTTTGTTCCACTAGTTGTTTCTTTTCAAATGCTCTTTTAACCGAGAGAAGAATAGCCTCGCCAATATTTTTGTCTTTTACGATGTAGTCGCTTGCTCCAATTCGTATCGCATCCATAGCTATGGAAGCTTCTTGCTCGGAAGTTAACATGATAAAAGGAATCTCACTTCCATTTTCTGTAATCTTTTTCAATAGTTGAATACCGTCCATAATGGGCATATTGAGATCGGACAAAATCAAATCTATATCGTCGGGGTTCGAATTATAAAGCTCAAGGGCCACCTTGCCATCTTCAGCAGTAGTTACCAAGTAATGATTGTTTTCCATAAGCCTGGTGAGCTTACTTCTGATAGCTCTACTATCATCAACTATTAGTATTTTTTGTTTTTCGGTTATCAATGACATTGAAGTTGGTTGTCTATGAGTAAGGTTTTTGAATAGAGTAAAATGCTGTTTAATGACCCATTGAAATGTTTTATAGCCGCCCTGCTCTCAAGAAAGTAAGTGGGGGCAGCCAAAGAACTATCGAGCAAACGCAACAATTGAAAAACGCCTTTTTTTTTATTATACATTTACTTCCACCAGTTTATACAAATCGACAAGCAAAACAATCTCTTCATTTATCATCGCGGCTCCCCAAATTGCCGGGTATTTGTTGATACTCTGCAGCAATGGTGGAAGTGGTTGAATGTCGTCTATTGTGATGTTGATCATGTTTTCAGGTTGATTAATAATGATCCCGGTTGAGGTCTCATCTTTAATTAAAAGGACTTTGGGCGCCTTGTATTGGACAACTTTTCCGCGAAAGGGGGCTTTTTCGTGAAAATAAACCGCTTTAAAGCCCTTTTGCTCAACCTGGTCAAGCTCTCTTATCTCAAAAACTTGTTCCATATCGACTCCTAACCTCGTTCCCATTATACTGAAAATCATGATATGGATTTCTTCCACAGTATTCATCCTCATTAAACTTGTATCTTTTGGAAAATTTTCCCGATATCGAGAAGTGTTACATTTTTATTTTTATAGGACGTCTGTCCGATGATAAATTCCTTAACAGATTTCCTGATGGTCGATATGCTCGGCTTAATGGAGGACTGTGGCAGGTCAATTACATCTACCACGGAATCAACCAGTATGCCGGATCGAATTTCTTCCTTTTCAGCGATAATAAAACGACTGTCCGGTGTGTTTTCTGTACTCGGGAAAGCCATTAACTTATAGATATCGAGGACCGATTCGATATCTCCCCGGACATTAATTACACCAATGATGAAGTCATTGGACCCGGGAACATAGGTGACCTTCACAGTGTGTAGAATTTCCTTAACATCAGAGCAATAAAAGGCGTAATAGTCATTTAATAGTGAAAAGATCACCAGTTTGATTTTTTCTTCTTCATCAACATCAATAACCTTTTTCCGGTCTTTCCGTTTTTTAACCTCATCTTTAATCCGGTCGCTCTTTTTTTTGTCAATTTTTTTTGCCATAATTTTCTCACTTCTTCGCGATGCAATTACTCTATCAGATTCTGAATGGTCTCCAAGAGGTTGGACTGATCAAAGGAGCCTTTAATAATGTAGGCATCGGCGCCTACCTGTATCCCTCTTTCCTTATCCTCGTCCTTTTCCCTGGATGTAACAATCACTATTGGCGTGTGCTTGTAATCGTCGCTATCCCTTAATTTTTCAGTTAAGGAAAAACCGTCCATATTCGGCATTTCGATGTCTGTAACGACGAGATCGTATTGAAATTCGGCTGCCTTTTCAAAGGCATCAAGCCCGTCAACTGCCAGGTTGACCTTATATCCATGAGACTCCAGGATGTCTTTTTCAATCTCCCTGGTGCTGATGGAATCATCAACCATGAGAATATTTTTGGCCTCTTTTGTTGTTTTCTTTGCAGGTGTCAAGGCCTTCATTTCCTTTGAGGCATGGATGATCATGGGGACGTGAAGCACGTTTATGACTTCATTTTTTCCTGATATGGTGACGCCGGACACCCATTGGATATCTTTCATATGGGATGGGAGGGGTTTTACCACCACATCTTCTTCATCAATTAAAGAATCAACGATCAACCCAAGCTTTTCATTCCCCATACAAACGATAATGACCAACAACTCGTCACTTACAGGTTGTTTCCTTCCGGTAATGCCCAGGACATCTTCAAGCTTTACTAGGGGGATCATTTCATCGCGTAGCTTGATTGCCTTTCTGTCCAGCACATCGATTAACTCGGTTTTTCCGGTCCTTACTATCTCTGTTACGGAGTTTACGGGAATAGCGAATACCAAATCCATGACCTGAACTTGCAAAGAACGCATAATGGCCAGGGTTAAGGGAAGCCTTATAAAAAAACTGGTCCCCCGGGTCTCTTCCGTTTCTACCTGTATGGAACCTTTTAACTGGTCAACAATATTTTCCCTCACAATATCCATTCCGACACCCCTGCCGGAAACATCGGTGATAATGGAATTGGTGCTGAAGCCGGGATGAAATATAATGTTGATAATTTCAGGTTTGGCCATTTGGTCAAGTTTTTCTTCAGTAAATAGATTTCTTTGCAGGGCCTTTTCTTTTACCTTATCCAGGGGGATCCCTCCCCCGTCATCGCTCAACTCAAGCAGTACATTTCCACCCTCATAACAGGCGGATATTTTCAAGGTTCCAATTTCAGGTTTCCCGGCTTTGCGCCGGTGTTCAGGATTTTCTATCCCATGATCAATTGAATTTCGGATCATATGCAAAAGGGGGTCTGCAATTTTTTCAATCATCTTTTTGTCCAGTTCTGTTTCCCCACCCTCCACTATAAGATTAATTGTTTTTCCCATGGATCTTGCCATATCACGCACTGCCCGATGAAAGGTATCAAAGACCGTGGAGAGAGGTAGGGTCCTTAACTTCAGGGCCTTTTCCCGAAGTTCTTCCGTCAATAACTCCTGCAAGGTAACATCATCCCTGCTGCTGGAAGAAAATTTTTCAAGTTTCAAATGCAGAGAATGGGCCGTATCAACTATTTTTCTTGCTTCGCCATTGAGGGAAGAAAATGCACCTTCATCATTACAACGATTTAATAATTCGACATTTTTTCGCGCAAGGTTCTCAATGTCTCTAAGGTGAAGCAACTGGTATTTTAAGCGACTTTGATGGGAAATTACCTCCTCCATCAGTTTAATGGTTTCGTCTAATTTCGAAGACTTGATGCGAATGGATTCATGGCTTTTCGCTTTTGTTTTTTTTGCAGTTCCTTGCTTGGGTGGAATTTTTGGAGGGGTAGTTTTCCTTGGTTTCTCCGGCTCTTTATTTATTTCCTTTCCTTGCTTGGGGCCATCTAAATACTCCTCAGTCTTTGCAATAATGGCTGAAACATCAATTTGTTCATTTTTATTTTCAGCAACATTTTCCTTTAATTTAGCTAAATAACCGAGACCCTCAAATAAGTGGTCAACGAAATGAGTATTGATTTTTAAAAGGCCGGAACGGACCTTTTGCATGAGGTCTTCAAGGCTGTGGGCTAATTTGCTAATATCCTGAAATTCAAAAATGGCGGCGTTACCCTTGATAGTATGCAATTCACGAAAGATATTATTGATTATCTCCATATCTTCCGGCGATTTTTCTAATTGGGCGATACCTTTTTCCAGCTTGTCAATGTTATCTCCGAGTTCTTCAAAAAATTCCGCCAGGTCTTCTGCAAGTTCTTCCTCAGTTAAAGATCGCAGATAGGATGTTTCCTTTTTCGGTTCCGTTTTTTTTGTAAGATTGTCGCTTGCGACGTCTCCTTGCTTGGGACCATCTAAATACTCTTCAGTCTTTGCAATGATGGTTGAAACATCAATTTCTTCATTTTTATTTTCAGCAACATTTTCCTTTAATTTTGCTAAAAAACCTAGACCTTCAAATAAATGGTCAACGAAATGAGTATTGATTTTTAAAAGGCCGGAACGAACCTTTTGCATGAGGTCTTCCAGGCTGTGGGCTAATTTACTAATATCGTTAAATTCAAAAATGGCGGCGTTGCCCTTGATAGTATGCAATTCACGAAAGATATTATTTATTATTTCCATATCTTCCGGAGATTTCTCTAATTGGGCGATGCCTTTTTCCATCTTATCAATGTTTTCTCCGAGTTCTTCAAAAAACTCCGCCAGGTCTTCTGCAAGTTCTTCCTCGGTTAGAGATGAGAGATAGGATGTTTCCTGTGTCGGTTCCGTTGTTTTTTTAAGTTTGCCGTTCGCGACGTCATTTAGCTCTTTGCAAAGCCCTTCCATATCTCCCGTGAAATCCTTGTTAATGGCAGTTTGCTCCACCATTTCGGAAAGCATGTCAACTGCTTTGAAAAAGAGATCGGAAAGCTCATTGGAGTGTTCAACTTTTTTTTCCCGTAAGCAATCTAAAGCATCTTCAAGCTGATGGGATACAGCATTGATACCTTGAATGCTCAACATCTTCGAAGAGCCTTTGATGGTATGAGCAGCGCGAAAAACAGCATCCAGGGTTTCTGAATCACCAGGGTTTTTCTCTAATTGCGCAATACCCTCGTCGATGGTCTTTAAATGTTCCCTCGCTTCGGCAACAAAGCGCTCAATTAATTTAGACTTGTCGATTGCCATGGCCTAATCCAAACGGTCCTTCAGTTTTGTGAGGTTGCTGCGGCATAGTTGGATCAATTGTTCCCGAGAAAACGAGAGGGGGAATAGAGTAAACCCATTTCTTGAAATGTTTCCTTTTTCTAATAATTTTATTGTGACCTCATATTCCCTGCATGCACGCTCCAATTCACCAATTGCAAAACAAAGCTCCGCCATGTAAAAATGCGCGGGCCAGCATGCGGGTTGGATATACAATGCCTCCTTAAACCTTCCCTGGGCCTCCTGGATATTATTTTCAATCTTGGCTACCAGACCCAATATGAGATAACTTTCTAAATTCCACTTGTCGGACTTAATCATTTTAGCGCAAATCTTTTTTGCCTCTTCCATCTTATTCAGGTTCATAAGGATACTAGCTTTAAGGTAATTTGCCTTCATCAGGTCAGGGTTTTCCTTCAAAAGCTTTTCGGTACTTTCCAAGGCATCCTTATAGTTTTTATGCTTTGCCAAAATCAGTGCATCATGAAAAAGAGACTTGGAGTTTTCTTCTTTTGGCGGTTTGGCATCTCCGGGCGGTTGGCTTGAAAATGGCAATGCCTTTCTTTTTAAAGTCAATTTTGTCCGTTTTTTTTCCCCCCGTTTTTTTTTCCTTTCACTTTCCAGGGCATTGGCTTTTTTCTGGTATAAAAATACTCCATCCTGTTCCACCAGGGAAAGAATGCCCAAGTTATGTAAAAAAGTTTCTGTTGAACTCAGCAACAGATAACCCATGTCGGGTAATATTTTAGCTAACTTTTCAAAAACCTTCCTCTGAGTTTCCGGCTCAAAATATATCGAGACATACCGGTAAAAAATAATATCCATCTTCTGGGAATTGATACAAAAGGAGTCGTTAGATAGATTAAAATTTCGAAATTCAACCATATTTTTCACAAAATCCTTCACTTGGTATCGTTCACTTTCAAGCTTATTAAAATATTTTTTTTTCAAATTAGCATCGAATTTCCGAAAGGATTTCCTGGAAAAAACCCCATCCTTTGCTTTCCGTAGGGCTCCATTATCTATATCAACAGCGGTAATGAAAAAAAAACCCTGAATATTTCGGCCATATTTTTCCAACAGGGCAATGACTAAGGAATAGGCCTCTTCTCCGGTGGAACATCCGGCGCTTAATATCTTTATCTGTTCGCCCCCTTTTTTCTTTTCCATGAGTTCAGGGACCAAACGCTCTGAGAATAACTTAATGGAGTCCGGCTCCCTGTAAAAATAGGTTTCGTTTATGGTCAGCAAGTTCATGAGTTGGAGCAGTTCGTCTCCATCCCGGAAAAGAAGATCAAAGTATTCGGAATAAAACTCCAATCCCCGAACAGCTATTCTTTCACGAATTCCCTTTTCAAGGGTTTTTGATCTTTCTCCCTTAAAAGTAAGGCCGGTTTTATTTTTGATAAGATTTTTAAAAGGGGTTAGGCTCATACTTTTATAGTTTTTTTACAGGAAATTGCTGTAACTACTCAGGCCAAGGCTGAGGAGTGG
>JAJDAS010000218.1 GCA_029261755.1 Nitrospinia bacterium | reverse complement strand
TTCAAATGCCTCATAAATCGAGAAAGGTTTCCTTCGGGAGTAAAGACCAGGAGATGATAATGATTGGGCATGAGGCAATAGGAAGATACACACACGTTAAAGAGATTACAGGCTTCCTTTAACGCGGTTAGAAACAAAAGGCAATCCTCTTGGTCAAAAAATATTTTCCTGTACCCGGCTCCCCGATTTATCGCATGATACCAAGCTCCGGGATATTCAATTCTTAGTGGACGAGCCATGGCAACATTCTAAAGTTTAATCGCAATGCAGTCAAGAGTGGACTTGACCCCTTTTTGACCCCTTTTGTGACCCCTTTTCAATTCAGATGGTTTCCAGCCATTCCCCATTCCCCACAATCCAAATCCAACACCGGCTCTCTACGTCATACAACTCCGACCGCAAAGATGGACTTTGTAGCACGACCAAATACGTTTAAACCATTTTCATTAATCTTGGATAAAATTATTGTTGCTAAAAAAGTGTTGGATTATTGACATTTTTAAAAGGTTGAAAAAAACAATGAGAAGAAAACCCTTTAAAATCAGCAACTTACTATCTTGGCATAATGTATGCAATTACTATTAACATAACAGCTCACTGGGGTTTGGGATAGTGGAGAGACAACACTAAAAAAAATCCTATTATTTTGGTCTTTTAATACTATGCCCATACCTCGGGAACTGTTACAAAAAATTGAAGATAGGCGGCCATTAAAGGTCGCCTTTTTTTTTGACAAAAAGTGAATTTTAAGGCACTACCAAATAAGGCTCAAAAGATAAGAAAAAAATAGGAAAGCAAAGTAAAAGAAATATTTTTCAGGTAAAAGGAAACAACCAAGGGGTTCAATATCCGCAATACAGGTGATACATGATTGCTTCTTCATGCGGCATCCAGCGTGTAAGAGAAATCGAGAACTACTAATTCGAAAATTCACACGATGGTTCATTCATATCATAATCCTTGTACACGTCCAAATAATAGCTTCCCCCCCGAAGGCATAGATTACTTGTTGTTGGTAAACTTGTGCATCCTGCTAACTTCTTACCATTTACCCATATATCGAAGGATAAGGTGCCGAATTTCTGGTTATTATAAGCTTTTCCATTATACCCAGGCCCGTTTTTGCCAGCATTAAGCTTTATTGCTCCTATGCTTAAAGTCAGCCCACTTCTTGAATCCTTACCACATTGACTACTATTATCTTTAGTTTTGAGAACCCCGCTTCTTATATCTAAGTTCTCTCCGCTATTATTGAGTATATTAAAGTAATAGGACACCTTGGATGGAGCGGGAGGACTTGCAATGATGTCCCTTGGGCATATACCAAACCATAGTATTGTGGCCATCAATACTACCTTTAATAGTCTACTTATCACCCTTCTTCCTCCCATTTATGTGTTCTAATATCGCTATCTCGATGCCAGTGCATACCATTTATCTTCTTTAATATTTAGCCTTACCCAGAAAATATAATGGCGAAGATTACTTTTGTCAATAAATGTATTTAAAAATTTACGAAAACATATCAAATATTGCATCAATAATCACACCCCTCCCACAATCCAAATCCAACCCATGCGCTCTCCGTTTACTTAAACTCCGACCTTAAAAGAGTTTTATGCTTCGACCCAATAAGGCTCAAAAGATAAGAAAGGATAAAAGGGGTCAGCCATTAGAAGGCATTTTGTCAACACGCACCCCCTCCCGTCCACAAAACTGTGATCTTTTTGTTGAAAAGGGGTCAAATCCACCCTTGACTGCATCACAAGTTTACGTAGTACTTTAGAACTTCAATCTAAAATCAATATTATCTCCTATGCAGCTAAGAGTGGATTTGACCCCTTTTTTCCTTCAGCTTTTTGTTTCTTTCGATTGCATTACATTATTGCGGGTATGGCTCTGGGCAACCGGTCGAATGTATTTCGCGTGGGACTATGTTCCAGTCGCTTCCTCTCGATCTTCGCCTTACGTATATTTCTATGATGTGGCACGTGAACCCGGTCCCCCAGCCGCGGATTTCGCGTGCTGCTTTTTTGGGATATCCTTTCTCTGTTATTTTCTGCTTTATCATCTTACACAGTTCTGCCTTGGACGGTCCTTGCCAAGTCCTTTCGTAAGGATCGTCTGTGTGGTACCACCAGTTTCCTCGGATCGTCATCCCATCGGATGAGCGTTCAATTTTGTGGTATTTGCTTTTACAGGATGTAATGAACTCATAGGCAATTGTTCCTTCTACTGTTCTTTTCGTGACCCTTGGTGATGCTTGTGCAACTGTTTGTGACATTGTTGCAATTAGTACTAGACATATTGTGTATTTCATATCCTCTGTGCCTCCGTTCATGTGTTTGTTTTCTAATTTTTTTTGTTTTTCGCTTCTTCTTTTCTGCTCGTTCTTCCGTTGTCTTGCGTTTTAATTGCCCTTTCAGCCGTTCCTAAAAAAGGGGTCAAATCCACTCTTGACTGCATAATGTTTTTATCTCTTCATATTGCTTAGACAATCTTTTTTTTTCTTTCATTCTGAAAAAAATGGAAACGGAAGAAAAAAATAATTATTGCTTGTAATCTTTTGTGAAAGATAGGTCGCTACAATTTCCATCAATTGTGAGCGTTAATGGCATACCGTAAACATCTCTCCAGGTTTTTAGCAATGTTCCACCTCTCCATAACTTAACCATATGCTGTTCCGACGAATGATGCGCTGATTGCGACCTGATACATTGTAAGCTAATGCCTCTGTTCCCAGACACCGACATCCACGTTCGTCCCGCCACTCTTCCCGCATCGCACTCCTGGTGGTACGTGCCACTTTCATCCTTATAATAGACTTTGATTTGGTATAAGTACTTCGATTTACAAGGGGTAGGACCATGTCCGGGCTTCATATTCGCCCCCGTCGAATGCGGGTTGCTATATTTCTTTGCTCGTCTAGACGAAGCATCTGAATCATTAATATAGCCCCCTATAAATACTACTCCCGTCAACAAACATATGATACAAATTATTTTTTTCACAGCCTATCTCCTAAGTCGTTTGTCTCATTTTTAAATATACTAAGGTGTGGACAACACCCGCATCGGGCAATACGTTCGGTGATGGATGGGGTGGGTAATGTCCAAGCCGCCACTACACGGTTAATCCCCAGATTAGACTCCCATCTTAATGGCTATGATGATGGTATTGTGGGGAATACGGTCGTTATCGGGTGAGTTTGAACAATTATTCACACCAAATTGACTCTGATTTTACATATGTTTCTATAATTACTCCCTGCCTTTCATAAGGCTTTCCTAATTGCTCACATGCAGAACTGAACCTTTCGCGACACAAAGCTTGCGGATCTTCATTTGGTTCACATCTCGTTGGGAATGCCTTCTTTTTTCCGTTTAAATCTACCGTGTGGTTGTCGAAAAGTTATTTATACTGCTATTTCTAATTGGGTTGTACTGAATCTTTCCACTCTCGAAATACACCTTTTCTTGCACAACACAAAGGCATGGGCACTTGGAGCTGCAACCGAGCACACGACTTCTGGGGCTTGCATCCAAAAAGTCAACACCGGCGATCAATAAAATAATACTAAATATGAACGATGCTGTTATTTTCATCATTAACTCCCTTCAAAAATCAGTTTACGTCAAAAAGGAAAAGGGGTCAAATCCACTCTTAGCTGTATTAGAAATACTGATTAATATTTCACCTCATTCAAAAAAAACGTATAACGTAAATATTCACCAGTCACCAAAAGAGATATTTTTTTCATTCTTTAACTTTTTATTTGTTATGCTAAGACCTTTAAGGTAGAAAAAAAAACAAGGCTTTCATTTTAAGACTAGATAACAATCTGAGTCTCGTTTAGCTGTGAAACTATGTCTATTTCCTTTTTTTTGGTGGGGTGTCCACAAGGCGTCCGCTGTACCGTCCTTCTTATAACGTCCTACCCTTAGCTCGTGCGTGGTACTATAATCCAAACTATGATCGTTTTCTGACTGTGATGTGCAACCTATTTTCATAACCTTACCATTCGGGACTAAATTCCCCTCATTATGACACTCCTGCCTCCACACTCCTTGCTTGTCTTTGTAGTATAAATATACTAACCACTTGTCTGTGTAGCTACATATTTTCTGGCCTTCTTTATTTAAACCTCCTGTCGCTTTAACTTCGAAGGTATGGGGTCCTATCATCCGTGCTGCTGGTGGTGATGCCGATGCCTCCTTAAGTGCGATACTCAGTACGAACGTAACTACCAATCCTAGGGTAATATTTTTTATCATATACTCCATATCTCCTCCTTTTTGTTAAGCGCATATCTCGCACGTTTTACCGAGAATATATAAGGCACTTCCAAAAACTCCCTTTACATCCCCCAAGCCCTCTTTACTAAGGGGGAATTAAAATCACTCCCCCCCCTGTGGGGGGAGATAAACCTAAAAAGTGGTCAAATCCACTCTTAGCTGCATTAGAAATACTGATTAATATTTCACCTCATTCAAGAAAATCGTATAACGTAAATAATCACCTTTAGCATCCCGCATTCTCTCTACTTGCCTTGCTAATATCCTTTAGATCTTATGTCGAAATCGTGGCCTCCCTTTTCATAAAATGTTCTCT
>JAJDAS010000217.1 GCA_029261755.1 Nitrospinia bacterium | reverse complement strand
ATGGTGTTTTAGGATAAGTTTCATGGGCATTAAACAGATTTTAGATAAATTTTTGTTTTTTTTTCAACACCAACCACAAGATGTGGTGCATGGTTGAGTCAAGTAGATAGCCCGGAAACATTATTGCGCAAACTCTTAATTGCAATGATATAAACCCCTATAAGCAACATATTCAACACCAAAGAGAGCATCGCAATGGTGATCATCACTCCGCCAATTCCATACGATATGGAAATTACCAGAATGCCGGCACTGACCTCACCACGAACAAACATCCCTATAGCCACAGCCAATCGTTCTTTCCAATGGGCCTCCTTCCGATAGCAGAAAAGGGGAAACATCTTACCCAGATTCATAATCAAAGTGACTATGAACACATGTATAGCAACCCATCCCCAACTCATTGGTAAACTTTCGAGATTGGGTGACTGTCCCGGATGTGGTACCAAATCTTCCTGCAAATCACCTGGTTCCTCAATGATGTAAGCATCAATGATTTTCTGGTCTATTACATTTACCTTTGCGGAAGAACCAGCAATATCAACAATTGCCGGCATAGAGAGACCAACCAGTACCATAAAGGCCATTGAGACAAGAAAGGATACTCGCTTTTCCTCTGGTCTATCTAGCGTATCCTCCTGAAATCCGTCATCATTTTTATTGTTCGTCGATGCTTTTTTATGAGTGATCATGCAGCCAAGGGCAAATGCCGGCAATAACACCTCAATATGAATTGGAACAACTTCATTAATCAGCTTGCTCGAATGGTAAACAGCTTCTGAAACCAGGGTAATCATCACACTGTAACCCAATACCCATGGCCACATAATTGGAATACGTAATTGATGGAAATAGCGCCAGGCCGCCCACAGGAGTGAAAGCAGGGGCGCAATCACTATTCCCAACTGCCACTTCCAACCAACCAAAAAGATTTTTAGCGGAATCATGAGAAGTACAGTGTCAAGATCATCAAATATGGCTAAGATTTTTATCTTTTTATACAACCAGGTGGCTGCCAGCCCCGCTGCCGCCAACATAGAAAATAGTATGCCCGCCGATGTGGGAGCGGCAAAACGAGATGCCAGCAATGATTCCTTCCATATCGTAAGAGTACTCGTATCTGATAAAACAAAAACAAAATAAATGGTGACGAATGCCCAAGGGAGAGTTGCAGCGGAAGCAGCCACTACGTAATCCCAACCGTATGCCTTTAAATTGTTCTTATCAATCTCAAATTCATAACCAACACGAATCATGATAAATCCAAGAGCTACGGTTGTCAGAATCCTAATGGCATGTGCAAATTCGGCGTAATAATCAGAGAGAACTGAGAACGGCAATAATTGTGAAGCAATCAATCCGACAAGTAAAAACCCGGACAATATGGAGATGTTTTTCATGTTGTGTTTTTCATGACAGAATCCAGCGGCCATTCATGACAAAGGTGGATCAACTGGTATCTGACACTTCCTTTCCAGGCTGTGTTTCATTAAGCTATACATAGTATCCCAGCTATCTAAATTGATTCCCGAACCAAAACCTCCATAAAATTTTTCCCGACCCTTTTAAAGATAGCAAAAATTTCAAGGGATCAGCTCAATACCCTTCTATAGCAAAGGGTTACCGAAATTTCCGAAAGAATCAAAAAATTCGGGAACCTCTCCATTTAAAAATTGCGGAACTGACGACTCTTCGCCTTGGCATCCTGAAGGTTCCGGATCTAAAAATTGAGTGAAGGGTCCTTTTTTCGCGTATGAGGACGGCTCCTTGAAAAAAGGAAAGGAGTCTGGAATTGAAGGTTTTCTCAGCATGGCTTCAAAAAAATTGCTCGGAAGTTTGTTTAATGCCGTTTTCATGATTTTTCTCCTTTAAAAAATGTACTTTCTCACTCTGGGAATTTACTCTACCGCAATTGGTATTCGGTATCTTAAAAATGGTGAAACCAATTGCTAAGCATAACTGCAACCAAATGTTGCTTTTCAAAAACCGAAAACCAAATTGGTTTTAGTATAAATGGGCGATATGCTCCCCATTCAAGGAGCATATCGCCGCAAAAAACGTGGAATCCCCGGGGCCGGGGGAGGCAAAGCCCGAGATATCCACGTGAAGAAGGGAAAGCAAGGAGGATTTGGCGGCCCTACTAATATCCTTGGATAACACGTCCCTCTATTACTCCTCATGGAGTATCGGATACACCAAGCGCGATTCGTGACTGCCTGGAACGCCAGTGAAAAAAAGTGGTAACAAGCGCCATTAAAAGCAGCACAGAAACGGCTGCCCTGAATTCAGTTGAATCTATATGCGTCAAGGTGCTGCCGAAGAACCCGTAGGCAAAAGCCCGGGGCGTGAGTCCAAGAACGTGGGCAAAAAAATAGCTCTTAAACTTCATGCTTGAGAGCCCGGCGCCATAATTGATTGCCGTCACGGGCATGATGGGGAGCAGGCTTAAAAAAAATACGATAGAAAAGCTGTATTGTCGGTTTATAACAGCGCCACTACTCCGTTTCAGTTTTTTCGCCACGTATTCTTGCCCCATCCGGCGCGCAACAAAAAATCCGAGCGTTCCCCCTACTGCCGCTCCCAGCGAAGCATAAAGCGGCCCCCAGAGGGGACCGAAAGCCAGACCGCCGGCAATAAAGAGGAAGATGGATGGGATCAGAATAAATGGCCGGACGACAAATATAGAAATATAAGCAGCGGGGCCTATTATTCCCAGTGACAGAACATAATCTTTAAAGGTTTCAGGTGTCAGAACCGTTCCCCTGTGAATGGTAAGATAACCTACCACCCAACCGGTAAAGACAAGGCAAATAAATTTGATGAACCTTTTTTTGGGATCAGTTCCAAGAATGCGCTTCGATAAGTTCTTCATTACATTTTCCCCGCTATCTTTATTTATTTCTGGAGCCATCGTTTTATTTCAGCGCTAATGCGGTGAAATGCTTTTGTCTTTTGAGGGGGATGGGGGATGAGAGTTTTCCGTGATTTTGTCCATCAAGGCAAGCAAAACGCCGGAAACCACAAAGGTCAGATGAATGCCCACTTTCCAGGCCATGTCCCTGTCTGTCATTTCATGAACGTTAACGAAGGCCTTCAGTAGCTCGATACCGGAAATGGCCACAATCGAGGCGAGAAGTTTGATTTTCAGGCCGGAGTAATCGACCTTTCCCATCCACTCGGGCCGGTCTTCGTGTTTACCCACGTCGATTTTGGAAACAAAGTTTTCATAACCTGCAAAGATAACCATCAGCAGCAGGTTCCCCACCAGGGACATATCCACCAGGGTCAGCACCGCCAGGATGGCTTCACCTTCATTCATCTCCAGGATGCCTGGGGCAATATGAAAAAACTCCTGTGTAAATTTTACAAGCAGCAGAATCATTGCGCCCACCATACCGATGTAAAAGGGCGCAAGGATCCATCGGCTGCTGAATATCAGAACTTCGAGACCTTTTTCAACCTATTGCAACATAAAACCTCCTTATAAAATCATTAAATCCTAACAAAAGATATTTTAATTTTTTTGCCACTAAGACACGAAGCCACAAAGAAAACAAAAACGCTAAAAGAAATTTCACAAAGAGTAAAAGAGTTAAAGAGAAGGAAGAAAAAGAAATATCTTTGTAGGATTTAGGTTTTCCTCTTTGGCTTTTCTCTTTAACTCTTTTACTCTTTGTGAAATGTTGTTTGCTTTTGATTTTAAAGGTTTTTTAATTGTGAGAGATGGATTCTCAGAATCACCATGTAAGGATCTAACTGAAAAGCTTTGTTTCATCTCTTTGTGTCTTTGTGGCTGAGCAGTTAGAAAAATTGATTCAGATAGACACATTCACAATTCTTCCCTGGGGGATCTCTGCCGCATTCATATTATTTTCCTCTAATTTTTTATTTCCCATTTCCTTCTGCCTTCTTGGTTTCCGTTTACCTGACTTGTTTCCGGCCGACTCTTGCTTGTCCTGGATGAGATTGTAAGGATTGCCTTCTTCCGTTTCTTGCACCCGGTTTTTTTGGATATCCGCACGTAACCTGAGTTCAGCGGCATTTTGCATCGTCTGCACGTCCGGCAGCTGTTGTTGAACCTGCTGGACCTTCTCCGTAACGGAACTCATGGAGAGAGTCTGCTGCAAATTGGCTAATTCAACCATTGGCTTTCCAGGTAAAATAATAATGAAAAGACAAGTGACTAAAGTGGAGGTAGTTGTTTTTTTATATAAAAACCCTACCTTTACTTTAGTCACTTTAGCTCACTTGAAACTTTGAAATTCCGATACAGTTAATTACTCCCTAACCAAATACAGGTGGTCATCCTCCAGAGAATAAAAGAGGGGAGCCACTACGGTTGCCGGATATTTTAAACGTATGGTGTCGGCCTCCGAGATTACCGATTTGACGGCATCGTTTTTTCCAAAGAATGGATGCAGGTTTAAAAAATATTCTTCCGCATCAGACTTCTTCCATCCGCCATGTTTCGTCAAACCTCTTATGAACTCCTCTTTCCTTGATTCGAGATCCACCATCTTGCAATCACTGTGGCCTATCACCGCTATGTATTGAATTCCACCGCAGGCAATGGCAAAGGACACTGAAAAGGAATTCCCTCCCAGCCTTGCCCCACCGTTTCGGACGACAAAGGCGAAATCCCTGGGCAGCCTTAACTCTTGCCGGCTGTCCATGCACATCAAAATAAGAAGCTCGGCCTTTTCATAACTTCCCATGGGGGTTCCCAGGTTATGCCGCTGAAAAAGACTCCCGATGGGAGTATTTCGGTATAGCTCCGGGATGTCCTTTTCGTCTTTAATGGGAATTAAGCTGTTTTTCACTCTATTTTTTCCTTTCGTAAATACTCAGGTTCTGGGTTCAAGGTTCAGAGTTTCACGGGCACGGTTTACGGACCACGGACACGGTTTTTCAGGGGTTCTGGGTTAATGGTCGGTCAAGCGTCAATATATAAAGCTTTTCATGAAGAGGTAAGTTGAACTCAACCTGAAGGTTCAGCAACTCCACACTCGTCAGTTCCACAATGATCTTCTTTACCAAAGGGAACGCCTGCCGGCACAGCCTGTCATTTACTTCCCGGAGAAGCCTTTGCCCTGCCTCTTGGCCGCTCAAGTTGATCTCGGAAGGGCAGAGGACATTCTTAAACCGAATAAAGAGCATTTCGCCCTCCGAGGTGATCTTCACCTCGGAGGGCCGCATTCCCATCTCCTTCTCATACCATTGGGCCATCCGCTGGGATAGCTCCGTCTTTATAGAGGCGGATAAAGTCATGACATCTTTAGTTAATACCCTCCAGCGCAGCATTCAAAGTCGCGCTGGGGCGCATGGCCTGTGAAGTCTTTTCATCATTGGGGTGAAAATAACCGCCCATATCAACCGGTGAGCCCTGGGCTGCGTTCAGCTCTTCAACAATCTTGGCCTCGTTATCCCCAAGTTCCTTTGCCAGATTGGAAAAACGCGCCTGAAGCTCCGTGTCCTCGGTCTGTTCCGCCAAGGCTTGCGCCCAGTACAAAGCAAGATAGAAATGGCTTCCTCGGTTATCCAACTCGCCGCACTTACGGGAAGGAGATTTGTTTTCCTCCAGAAATTTGCAGTTTGCCTGTCCTAAAGTCTTGGCAAAGGTTTTTGCCTTTTCATTACCGGTAGCATTTCCGAAATGTACCAAAGATTCCGCCAGGGCCAGGAATTCACCTAGGGAATCCCATCTTAAGTGCCCTTCTTCTGCAAACTGCTGGACATGTTTAGGGGCCGAGCC
>JAJDAS010000216.1 GCA_029261755.1 Nitrospinia bacterium | reverse complement strand
CTTGACAAGAAAAAATACCCAACTGGAATAAAAGTTTCTAATGAAGAATATGGTGAAATAAATATTAAACGCCATCGATTTCAAGAAAAATGGAACTATACAATTTTACCCAATTCTTAAAGAACCACACAACCTAAGTTGCAAAGGTTATTATTTTACAGGCCCTAAGAACTGTTTTTTATGCAACTGGCGGAAAAATATTTATAGGAGAAGGTAGATGGCTTTAAAGGGAAAAAGTGGTCCCGTTATTCAAGGAACCTATCAAGATAGGAAAAAATTAAAATTAAATGAAGGAATTGTGACATATAGTGTTCCTTCAGAAGAATTAAAGTTTGATTTAATTAAGATGACAACTCTACACCCTGATGTTCCAATTATCAAATTAGAAACTACGGAAGAAAATATTATTTCTATAACTTTTCATGTAGAAAATATTTTTTCCCGAGAGGATGCTCAATCTAAACTTTTTCCCGTATTGGAAACTTTATTGAATCTGGTTGTTTATTTGACAAGGTGTTCAATAGGCGAGCCTTACTTCCAAAATGCCACTTTGCCTATACCCATCGGGAAGAAAAGTATTAACGGTTTACAACTAAAAGGAACTCATATGATGATGTTTTCTTCCAAACAACAATCTAACGTTTTTTCTGGGGGAAAACTTAATCCAGGACCTGGATTTGTTAAAGAATTGGAAGATCATTTGAAAAAGCCAGAATTACTTGGTGAAATATGCTTTAAAATATATCGTTTAGCTGTTAATAACCAAGATACCCTCGGGAAATTTATGCTTCTATATAGTGTAATCTCGCAATTAACAGAAAACGAATATCAGGATGAAGTGGATGAACTCATCCGTAATGTCGAACCAAATGTAAAACAAACCCCAAAACCATCAATAAATGGAAGAACACTTAGAGGAAATCCTAATGAAACAATTTTCACTCGTTTAAGAAATGAAATAGCCCATAGACGTCCAAATGCTGATATGCAAATCACTTCAAAAGAAATCAAGGAAAATATCAATAAATTTGATTTAATCGCAAATATGATACTTAAGAGAAGGTTTCTATAAAAAGTCTTCCTATTTAATGAGTCCTTGTTTTCAGTTATATTTTGCACTAGACTTATTAAATTCAATAGGTCATATTTAATGCATAAATACCATGTTAAAACTAATCCCATATTACACTGGGAAAAAAAACCTTGAAGAAGTAATGGCAGATAAAAAGTCAAGGGACCTCCTTTGGCTTGAAATCTTACTTAATGATGACGTTGATTGGGAAAACAAGCTTTCCGATGATGATTTAAAGCAGTCTTATGATAAGGCATGCGTTTGGTATGGAAATTTCAAAACCATGCTTGAACATGCCGTGAAAAGAAAATCGTTACAATCAAAAAAAGGCGCCATTAACCAGAAAGAATACAGGAAGTTTATAAAAGCTATTAACTTTGTTGCAACTTAACCTGAATGACATTATTGAAGTATTGAAGAAATTTAAATATTTTTCTTGAAAAAATGTGACTATTCAGGTTAGTCGGTTCAAAGTTCAGGGTTCCCCGTTGAAAACTTGCCCTCCCAATTTAGTTGAAAATTGAGCATTGAGAATTGGCAATTGTAAATTCAGACAAAAATCGGAAAGGGGTTGTACGTATGACATATATCATATATAATATGTCATACAATTTGAGGAGGTTGGTCATGAAAAGAACCACTATTTTTATGGATGAGGTTTTGCTCAAGGAAATGAAGGAAATTTCCGAGTATGAGAATATAAGCGTGGCCGGGATGGTGAGAGAAGCTATGGCGGAATATGTGGTAAAAAAAAGAAGGCCGGAAAAGAAGCTATCCTTTACGGGAATCGGCGACAGCGGCAGAAATGACATTTCCGAAAAACATGAGGATCTGCTTTGGAAAGAACCGGAAGAATAGAGTCCGTTATCATCGATACCGGCAGCGTATATGCTCTGGTGGATAAAAAAGACGCCTGGCATGAAAGATCCAGGGATTTTATCGAGAAGTTCGAAGGGCGATTGATCATTCCCTCCCCGGTTATCCCGGAAATTTGTTATCTCGTGAATAAATTTATAGGGCAAACTGCGGAAGAGAAATTTATCGATTCGTTGATTGCCAGAGAACTTCTGACAGAGCATTTCAACGTACACGATTTAAAACGATGCAATGAGTTGTTGGATAAGTATCACGACCAAAATATCGGATTCGTGGACGCCTCCGTCATCGCCATTTCCGAGCGATTGAAAATCCCCAAAATACTCACCACGGACAGGAAACACTTCTCAATCATCCGACCCAGCCACTGCAAGACCTTTACCTTGTTGCCCTGAAACCAGTCACATCGCTTTTTTTTGACATTTGGGCATGGCATTCCTTATGATGACAAACGGTAGTGTGCTGTGAATGTTACCCAATAACTTGCCGGATTCCCGGCTAAATCCATTTTTTCTTGGGAGGTAAAAAATGACGCCGGAACAAGTAACTCTTATACAAGAATCTTTTAAAAAAGTGGAACCCATTGCCGAAAAGGCGGCGGAACTCTTTTACAACCGACTTTTTGAGCTGGACCCTTCCGTAAGGTCTCTCTTTCCCGCCGATCTCAGCCAGCAGGGGATGAATCTGATGAACATGCTTTCCATGGTGGTGAAGGGATTGGGCAAGCCGGAAAGTATTCTTGGGGCGGTGAAAGATTTAGGAAAGCGGCACGTTGATTATAACGTGAAGGCG